>DXVA01000198.1 GCA_019408975.1 Lentisphaeria bacterium
TTTTAACAGGAGACTGGCTGCAATAATTCTTGTGGCAGGAGTATCGGCATCCCTTTACGGTGCGGAATTGCCGAAGCCCGTCATGCGTGCAACGTTTGACCATGATTTCCGTGCGGAAAGTTGTGTCGGGCCCGTGGAAGGCAAACACAGCCAGCAGCTTACCATGGAAACGATTTCCATGTTGATTCAGCCGGGCGTGAAAGGGAATGCCGCCAAGATCGGTTATCAGGGCAAAGGCAATTCCTTTGATACCTCGGTGGTTAACTATCCGCCGGAAATGCTGGACCCGTTTACGGGGACGATCGCCTTCTGGGCAAAACCTCTTGACTGGGACTTCAAGGACGCAAAGTTCCATGTCCTGCTGGAGGCCGGAGGTTCTGATGACTGGCTTCTGATTTATAAATACGGTGATTCCACTGATCTGTATTTCCTTTACGGCAGAAAAAACAGTGTCGGGAAAGATAGCGGTTACACCATCGCGGCGGCACCGGCGGCAGATTGGGAAAAGGGTACATTCCGGCATGTGGCGGTCAGCTGGGAGAAAACGGCAATCAGAATTTATCTGGACGGAATGTTGAAAGCGACAATGGCGGTACCCGTGAAAAAACGTCCGGAGTCATTCAACTGCTTTACAGTCGGTCCTGCAAATGCGAAAGGCTGGAAAAATCATATCGGAGATACCTTGATTGATGATTTGCTTGTCTATGACAAGGTTCTTTCCGGCGGGCAAATCGAGCGGCTTTATGCATCCTACGGCTATGGAAAAATTGATAAGAGCCAGATTCCGGTCAAACTGACGGAAATGAAAATGCTCGGGACTCCTGACAGGAAAGCGGTCAACCTGAATTTCATATTGTCACGGACAACCGGAAAAGCTACTGGTTTCCCGGTGAAAATGGAGCTTAAACGGAATGGAAATGAGACTGTTCTGACAAAGACTCTGCACTCTGATTCAAGTGAATACCGCTGGCGGTTCGATACAACAAAGATGCAGGATGGCGAATATGAAGTTTTCTTGAATCCGATTGCAGAAAAACCGACGGACAGGATTGAACCGTTCAGTTACAGATTCACGGTAGGACAGGCGGCGCCGGTGAAGGATACGATGGTCCCGGAACCCTTTGTTCCCGTAAAAGCGGAGACATCTGTCTGGCGCAGAAACCGTGCGGAACTGATTTCTCTGGTGCAGAAGTGTGTATTTGACAAAACGGTTCTTCCCTCGCAGTTGACTTCAGAAACGGTGGAATTGCTCCGTAAACCGGTCGAGTTCGTCTTGAATGGCAGGACGCTGGATGCTTCCGCGGACGTGAAAGTTGTTTCCTCGCAGGAGGATATGGCTGTCGTAGAAGCGGCGGCGCAGGGGGAGGGATATGAATTGAAAACCCGCTGCCGTTATGAATTCGACGGCATGATGTGGCTGGATGTTACGCTTGTCCCGAATGGAAAATTGAAGGTTGACAGCGCAAAGATTCAGATTGCCTTGAAGCCGGAGGTTTCGACGCTTTACAATATGTTTCACAAGGATTATTATGATTTTACGGGATTTCATGCCGGACTGCTGAATAAGACGGTCCGGTGTAATCACTATGTTGCACGCGATCTGCCGTCGCTGTGGATGGGCAATGAGGAGCGCGGCCTCTATTATTTCACAGAGAATCAGGTTGGGCGCCGCCTGAAAAACCGTGCCGAGACAGTCCGTCTTGACCCGGGAAAAGACGGTGCATTGTTTACTGTCAATCTGATTGATTATGCTTCGGTGTTTGATAAACCTGTAACCTGGAGTTTTGGGCTTCAGGTTACTCCGATGCGTCCGTTTCCGAAAGCCCGCAACCGGTGGCGTACCTGGAGCAACGTCAATTTATGGTTCCCGTGGGAGACTCGCCACAATGTGCCGGATGCACGGTTCGCATACAAGGATTATGATAAGAAATTCGAGGCGAATTCCTCTGGGGGGAAATTGAAGGTGTTCCACTATTTTGCGGGTTTTTCCGCTTCTCCGGACAATCCGGGATTTCCATGGAACGCTCATGACTGGAGCAAGACTCCGCCTGTTGTAGGGACATTGGTTGCTCCCGGCAGCCCGGAATGGAAATATGTTTTTGTATGCTGCAACTCGGAATCTTACAGGAATGCTTATATCCGGGATATGGGAAAATGTATCGGTGATTTGAAGATACAGCATCTTTATATTGATAACTGCTGGAGCGTGTTCTGTGCGAACGGCAGTCATGGATGCGGCTGGAAAGATGAGTTCGGAAAAGAATACCAGACTGCCACTGTGCTCGGTTCCCGCGAGGTTGCCAAGGGGATTTACCGCGAACTTAAAAAGCGCAATCCGGGGGGAATGGTTGCCCGGCATATTTCGCAGATACCGGAACCGCCGCTGGTCTCTTTTGCGGACTGTCTGGTGGACGGAGAGTGTTTCATGAAGGATGTCGGTACCGCAGACAATTATTACCGGCTTTTTTCTCCGGACTTTTTCCGGGCGTCATTTCTCGGACGCCAGTTTGGTGCTCCGTCAGTATTCATTCCGCAGTTTGAACGGGCTTATTCGGAGCATTATCCGGAAAAACTTCAGGCTTCCCGGAACGGCACTCTGCCGAATCAGCAGAAATATTACCGCCATTTTATCGGGTATTTTTTGGTACATGACAGCGGGATATGGCCGAACTTCGGGATCAACATGAGCAGGATGTGGGCAATCTTTGATAAAGCCGGTGTTACAGATGATTCCGCGTTTTTCGGTTATTGGCAGAAAAACATTCCGGTGCATAAAACTATGCCCGCAAATGAAAAAGTTATGATCTCCTCGTATGAAATCCCCGGCGGATTTCTGGTTGTCCTGATGAATGACACCGATCAGGCACAGGATACTGTAATTGGCCACAATCTCGGGAAAGTACATTTAAAAGATTTGGAAACCGGAGAAAGCGTGTCGGAAAAAATTCAAATTCCCGCACGGGATTTCCGGCTTATCTCCATAAAAAAATAAAACTCATCAAGGAGAACAGAAATGAAAACGATTCAGAGTTTTGCAATGTCGGCCGTGTTCCTTTTCGGGGCAATAACCGCAGTTCAGGCGGCTCCGGTGCCGGAAGACTCCCAGTTGTCGTTCCGGCTGGACTTCAGCCGGGAAATCACAGCGGAAAAAGCACTTGGACACGCCAAAAACATTCAGGAAAAATTTCAGGTTGCCGACGAGAATTTTATTGACGGTCCCGGAGGCATGAAAGCTTTTGTGCTCACTTCTGCAAATGGCAATGCGGAAGTTTACCCGAGATATGTCTATACGAAAAACTTTAATATTGCCGGAGAAACCATTTCCTTCTATTTCAAGGTTTTGAAACAGATCCCCGGCAAAAACGTCCGTTTTTTCCACTTGTTTGTCCCGGAGAAAGCTCAGGGCAAAGTGATGATCCTCTACTCATACCTTGATGCAAAGGGAAATTATCACTCTGATTTCCAGTTTAACGGAAACGACGGGAAAATAAACTATATCAGAATGATTGTCCCGGCTGATAAAATCAAGGCAGGAGAGTTTACCCGCATTGATATCGCCAACAGTAAAGAAAAAGCACAGCTTTATGTAAACGGAACATTGGCGGATGAAAAACCTCTGCCTCCCGCTTTTGCTGATGCCGCTGCCAGGCCGCACGGCTGGTCGGAGTTCATGCTGCTGCCCGCATTCCCGCAGGGGGGTGACGATTTCGGCACGCAGGCGGCTGTTGCCAGACTGCGGGTATATCCGAAAATGCTGACTGCATCCGAGATTGCCGCAGATGCCGGAAAAATGCAGAAGTAACAGATTCCGCGGCAGAAATAATAAACTGCCCGGTAAAGGTGAGACTTGAGAGTTTCACGCTCTCAAAATCTTCAGGAGATTATTGTTTCCCTCCGAGGGCGAGGCGGACCTCCTGCGGGGTCAGGCGGCGCCATCTGCCCAGAGGGAGATTGCCGAGTTCAAGCCTGCCCACGGAGACACGCTTCAGGCGGCGTGTCGCTTTGCCGCAGTATTCCAGCATACGGCGCACTTCACGGTTTTTGCCTTCATGAAGCGTGAATTCATATTTTCCCGGGGCAAGGCATTCGATGCGCTCCGCTTTCAGGAGATCGCCACGGTCGCGGATGCCGTCAGTCGTCAGGCGATGGAGCGCGGCGGGGGCGATCGCGCCTTCGACACTGACCTGGTAAATTTTACGCACTTCATAACGGGGGTGTGTCAACCGGGCAATGAAATCTCCGTCGTTGGAAAAGAGAAGCAGACCCTCGCTGTCCTTGTCGAGACGCCCGACGGAAACAATGCGGATCTCTTTTGAAAGCGGAATCAGGTCGACCGCTTTCTTCTTCGCATGGGGGTCCTCCATTGTGCAGACATAACCGCGCGGTTTATGAAGCATGATATAGACGTATTCCCGGACGGGAGCCACCGGTTTGCCGTGGAGAGTGACGCGGTCCTTCCGCGTTACACGCTGTCCCGGGTTCTGCGCCGTGGTTCCGTTGACGGCGACGGCTCCGCCTGCGACCAGTTCCGCTGCCCCGCGCCGCGAACATACACCTGCGGAACTCAAATATTTACTGAGATTCATGGAATCGTCATCTGTCATGGGCTGATTCATTGCTGTCCTTCACTTTCCGGATTCATGCCTCTTAATTTTAGCACGATTTGCCGGGAAATCAATCCGTATTTTATTGAATGACGGAAAAGATGCAGTATATTACATGCTTCAATTTTTACGGAAGAGACTGCAATTATGAGTATGGATATGGTGATGAAGGTGATTCTCGCAATCCTTGAGACCTTCATCTTTTTCGGGTTCGGCGCATGGGCGTATTATCTCAAGATGATCGAGGACAAAGACCTAGGCAAGCTCGGGCGGCTTTCCATTGACATGCTTCTGCCGTTCCTGACTTTTTCCAGCGTCGTGAAGAACTTTACGGCAAAGGACGCCGGGATGATCTGGCAGCTTCCGCTGATCGGACTCGGGATCATGGCATTCGGTGCGCTCTGCGGCTATCTGCTGGTCTACGGGCTTCACGACAAATCGCCGCGCAGGAACGGCACTTTCATTCATCTGGCGATCGCGAACAATTACATTTTCCTGCCGCTGGTGGTTCTCGGCAATCTGTTCGGGACGAAAGCGGTCGCGGCGCTGATGCTGTTGAGCGTCGGATCGACCATCGGATTCTGGACCTTCGGCGTCGGAGTGCTCGCCGGACGCGATTTCAAGCGCGTGCTCCGCAATGTCTGCTCCACGAATATGGCTGCCATTGCCCTTGCGCTGATTTTTGTTTTTTCTGGAATTCAGGTGCCCGCCTTCGGCATGAATATTTTTGAGAAACTCGGCGCGCTCTCCGTACCGTTGTCCCTGCTGCTGATCGGCGCATCCATGTACAAGACGGGAATCCGGATGCTGGTCCACAGATTCGACGCCGTTTATACGCTGATTGCCCGTCTCGTCATCATTCCGTTTTTCACAGTGCTTTTATTGAAGCTCCTGCCGCTTGAGCCGCTGGTCTATCATGTGGCGCTGATTGTTTCCCTGATGCCCGCCTCCTGTACTTCGGTGCTGATTGTGCGCAAATACGGAGGGTGCCCCGATTTCGCCGGACAGTCGGTCTTTTTTTCGACGATCGCGTGCATTGTGACGGTTCCGGTTTTTCTGTATTTTCTGATGTGAACCGGATTGAATCTTGAAGCCATAAGCGTTATAGTGACATAAAAACAAGGAGGATAAACGTGAAGAACATTTTCATTGCCGGAGGCGCAGGCTACATCGGAAGCGCATGCACGGAATACATGCTTAACAAAGGGTATCAGGTCACAGTATTCGATTCTCTTGTGACCGGTCACGAAAAGGCGGTTGACAAACGCGCGACGTTCATCCGAGGCGATCTTGCCGACCGGGAAAAGCTGATCGAAATCTTCAGGAACGGCAGTTTCGACGCAGTCATGCATTTTGCGGCGTTCTCTCTGGTGGGCGAATCCATGAAAGATCCCGGCAAGTATTTTCGCAATAACCTCGCCAATGCGATCAATCTTGCGGACGCCGCAGTGGAAGGCAAGGTGCAGGCGTTTGTGTTTTCCAGTACCGCCGCGACCTTCGGCGAACCAAAGGAAATCCCGATCAGTGAAACCGCGGAACAGCTCCCGATCAACCCTTACGGCGAGTCCAAGCTCTGTTTTGAAAAAGTCCTCAAGTGGTACAGCAGGATTTACGGGCTGAAATATGTGGCGCTCCGTTACTTCAACGCTGCCGGTGCAACCGAGAATTTCGGCGAGGACCATCATCCGGAATCTCACCTGATCCCGATTCTGCTTCAGGTTGCGCAGGGCAAGCGCGAGAAAGCCATGATCTTCGGCGACGATTACGATACGCCGGACGGAACCTGCATCCGCGATTATATTCATATTCTTGATCTTGCACAGGCGCACGAAAAGGCGCTGTATGCTCCGAGAAGCGGGCATTATAATCTGGGAACCGGCGCCGGATTGAGCGTGAAAGAGATTCTCGACACGGCGCGCAAAGTGACCGGACATCCGATTCCGGCGGACGTTGTTCCGCGCCGTCCGGGAGACCCGCCGCGCCTGATCGCCTGCTCTGATCTCGCCAAAAAGGAGCTCGGATGGAAGCCGGAATTCGAGAATGCCGGAGCGATTATCCAGTCTGTCTGGAACTGGCTCCAGAAACATCCGGACGGCTACGGGGACAGGTAAGGATGGCGTCCGCATGGCATGTCATGGGGCCATTTACGGTATTTGACGTCGAGACGACCGGAATGAGCCCCGTCCGCGACCGGATTGTGGAGATCGGTGCGGTGCGCGTCGACAGGGACGGAGTGCAGACCCGCTTTGAAACTCTGGTCAACCCCTTCATGCCGATTCCTTATCAGGTGACGCGGGTTCACGGCATTGACGACAATATGGTCGCCAATGCTCCGTCGTTCACGGATGCCGGATACCAGTTCCTTGAGTTTGCCCGCGGTTCCAAGCTCATTGCGCACAATGCCAGATTCGACCTCAGTTTTTTGCAGGAGAGCCTGGCGCGTGTCGGGCTGCCCCTGTGGAAATCCGGCGCTTACGACAGCATTGTCCTGATCCGCAAGGCCTACCCCGGGCTTTCCAGTTACAGCCTTCAATTTCTGCGCCAGGCGCTTGGACTCGGGCAGGAGATCGATGAAGCGCGTCCTCATCGTGCCGGTTATGACGCCGAGCTTACGATGGAAGCTTTTTCCATGGCGATGAAAACTCTTTATTCCCGCGCGGAGTAGGAGTTACAGTTCAGGAAGTTCTTCCGTCGGGAGAAAGGGCACCGGCGATTCCGTGTTACGGTAGGCATGGTGCCCGGCGCTCTCTTTCCGCGCATGGAACAGGCAGATCGACGGATGCAGTTCCAGAGCGGTTATCCTGCTGTTCCCGCTCAGCTCAACGGCGGCGGCGATTCCGAGACGGTCGCAGAGGGTCAGGATTTCCTCCAGCGCTTCCTGCGTATCGTGCAGCATGGTGAAATTGAATCCTTCGGTGCGGCAGAGTTTTTCCAGCTCGTTTTCCGCCGGAATCCGGTCAAATTCGCAGCGCCGGAATGTGAGCGGAGTTCCGTTGAGCAGGAGATTTTTTCCCTCTTTGAGTTCAGGGAAACGGATTCCGACGATTTTCGTAATCCTGTAATGAGGCTGTCCGTTCTTATGGAAAATCAGGCTCATTTCATAAAGCGACGGTTTCCCGGCTGTGTGAACATTCCAGAGGTTCGGATTTCCGATTCTTGCTTTTTCCCGCAGGGGAATCCGGTTGATTCCTTTTGCAAGACTGATGCGTGCGGATTCGATCAGCTCCATGCCGTCCACCAGGAAAGAGGCGATCAGTGTCGCCGGTTTTTCCGTTGTGACCTCAATACATGGCGTGATTTCAATCAGTTTTCCGTCTTTCAGCCGTTCGATTCCAAGAGAAAAATCAATCGTTTCAAAAATTTTGTCGTCATCCATCCTGCCGTTATTCCTTTCCCTGTTCCGTGA
>DXVA01000199.1 GCA_019408975.1 Lentisphaeria bacterium
CTGTTCTTACTTCGAGGGTGAAAATGAGAATTTTCACCCTGATAGAGCTCCTTATGAGGAAAAGTTGTAAAATTGTTTTTTCATTCCGGCAGCAGCAGGACAGGGCTGGACATCGCCATTCTCCTGATCTTACTTCTCCTTTCTTCACTCGATTGTTGAATTGTTCGATTGTTCGATTGTTCAAATGTTTCCCCGTTCCTTCTTACTTCCCTGTTCCCTGTTCTTCTGTTCTTACTTCGAGGGTGAAAATAAGAATTTTCACCCTCATAGAGCTCCTCATCGTAATTTCGATCATCGCGATTTTAGCCTCAATGCTCCTGCCCGCCCTGAACAAGGCGCGGGAAAAGGCAAAGGCTGTCACCTGCACCAGTAAACTGAAGCAGCTTGGTTTCGGAATCAACAGCTACACCGTTGATTACAATGATTATTTCCCCCCCGGAAAGATGGGGGGATATCATTGGGTCGTTCTGCTTTACCCTTATGTGCAGAACGACTACGGCGATCACATCCGGGGATATCAGGTGTTCCCGCAAAAGTCCATCTGGCACTGTCCGTCAACCAAGAACCCGGAGCCAAATCTTGGAAGAATCAGCTATGGATACAATACGATGCTGTTTGGGGGCGACGACTACCGACATGCCAATGCATGGCAGAATGAAGTCACACCGCCGATCAAGACCGCTCAAATCAAGCATCCCTCAAAACAACTGATCGTGTGCGACACATGGGCAGGAACCGGCAGTATGGCAAATCGCAGCAGCGGTTATTATGCACTGGAGGACATGAGTTACTTTGCCCTGCGCCATTCCAGAAGATGCAATCTTGCCTATTTCAGCGGCAATGTGAATCCGGAGGATATTTATAAAACATTATGGACTCATGCGGATTACTACCCTGTCAACTGCGATCTGAAAAACCGTGATCTGTTTTTCAACAATGGAATCACCATTCTTGATTTTTCACCTTACTGAATAAAAAAAAGGATAAAAACATGAAAAAACAACTTGTTTTCGCCGCCTCAATCTTCATCGGTTTTCTGGCAGTCGCCGACACACTGACCATCGAACCCAAAATATTGGCAGAACAGGCTCCCGTCAAGATCACTCTGACGCTTGATGCACCGGCAGATTCGGCATATCTTGAACTCAAATCCTATAAGCGCCCGTTTCACCTCAACGGCTCGGACAAAATCAATCTCACTCCGTCTTCCGACAAAAAAACATTTACAGCGGAATTCAAGCCGGAAAGTTTCTACCACCCGGTCTATGCCGCAGGAAAAACCAACGGCGGCGGTGCTCTTGAAGCAACACCGGTCATCACCCGCGGCGGCAAAGCGGAGCGCCTGAAAACAACCGTTCCATGGAAACAGTTGAAAATGCTCTCCATCCCCATGAAAGCCAATCAGGTACTCGGCAGTACCGGAAAATTCGGAAAAGCGCTCAGTTTCGACGGCAGAAATGCAATGGCGGCGGTTAATCAGGTTCCGTTCAATGCAGACAGGGGAACCATCGAAGCATGGGTATTCCTGCCGCTGATGCAGAAAAAAGAGAGCGCGATCATCTGGTTCATTCAAAGTGCGGACGGTTCTCCCTGGCGCTTTCACCAGCTCACGGTTCCCGCAAACTCACGCAAGGTGCAGTATCTGACTTATAACGGCGCTCCCGGAAATGCCGTCAGCCAGATCACATCCAAAGAGATCACCAGCGAGGATTGGGTTCACATCGCCGTAACTTATGACCTTGCGGCAAAGAAAATGGAACTGTTCGTCAATGGGGAGAGCCAGGGAACGGCGCCTTACACAATCCCGTGCGGCGGCAGGAAAGGCGATCTGAACATCGGGGCGAGAATTCATAATACAGGAGACACCTATCAATTCATCGGCGGATGCCAGATGCAGCTTGACGACCTGCGCATTTCCGATGCAGTCCGTCCGAAAACGGTTCCGGGAAAAGCCCTTGTAAAAGATGAAAACACTCTTCTTCTGCTCGGATTCGACGGCGCAGATCATATGAAATAAAAGGAATAATTCATGATGCTCCAACGGCATATCATATTCATTCTGCTGTTTTTTACGCTGCTGATCACGGTATCCGCCACGGAAAAAATTCCTCTTGTCCGTGACGGGAAACCGGTATCGGCAATCATTCTGCCAATGCGCGCAACCTCCACAGCGCAATTCAGCGCAATGGAATTGCGCCACCACGTCAAAATGATTTCAGGCGCCGAACTCCCGATCATCAAAGAGGGAGAACCCTTCAACGGGTTCGGCATCTATGTGGGAGAAACGGACTTCGCAAGGAAAAACGGATTCCGGGGAGAGGATTTCCAGCTGGAGGAATCGCAGATCAAGTTCACTCCATCCGGCGTAATTCTGATCGGGCGCGACCTTCAGGCATTCGGAAAACCGGTCTATGGAACCTTTACGAACGTCCCTTACTTCTTCGGTTACCACAAAGGAACTTTGTATGCGGCGTACAATTTTCTGGAACGGTATCTCGGTATCCGCTGGTATGCGCCGACCGACACAGGAACCGCGTTCATCCCGCGGAAAACCATTGAAGTCGAGCCGAAGGATCTCCGGCAGAAACCGGCGATGAGCGCATTCCGCCATGCCTATATGCCGAAACTCCTGATGGAGCGCGGCAGGGAATTTTCCAAGTATGACCGCGAAATGCTGAAACTGCGCTGGAGAGAATCACTCAACTACGGTTTCTGCAATCATAATGTTTACAGCATCTGGTACCGTTACTGGGGCAAGGCAAAAGACCCGGAAAAAGCAAAATATTTCATTGAAAAACGTCCGCAGTATTTTGCACGGGGCTACAACGGCAAAAGCGAACAGCACCTGATCGCGCTCAGGACCCAGTATCCGGACGACAACGATCTGCCGCCTCAGCTCTGCAACTCGAACAATGATGTAATCCGTTTTTTCGCGCAGGAGGCTGTCAGCAAATATGACGGAACCGGCGAAAGCGGGCTCGGACTGAATATATCTAAAATGGCGGGGACGCCGTGGTTCTATCCGATTGAACCGGATGACAACAACGGATTCTGTCTCTGCCCCGAATGTCTTTCTCTTTTCAAGGACAAACGCATCCACGGGAAACGCCCGACCAATTACATTCATTTCGACTGGATCAGCCGGATCGCCCGCGAAGCGGGGAAACTCAATCCTGCGGTCAATATTGTCACGCTGGCATACAACAACACACTGAAATATCCCATCGGGCTTGATATTGCTCCGAACGTCGGAGTCCAGATGTGCATCACCCCCTATGATTTCTGGGTCAATTACGACGGTTCCGCAAAAAAATATCAGGAATGGATCGACAACGGGGAAGCGAAAAAACGTCTGCTCACTGTCTGGACTTACATGTTTTCCGGCGCATGGTATGCAAAATTCATCGATAAAAATGAATTTTTCTTCCCTATGTTCGCACCGGAACACACGGCAAAGGTCTTCAGGAAATTTGCTGCGGACGGCATTCAAGGCTGGTTCGGAGAGACCCCGGACGAAATCGGAATGCCTTTCTGGCACACTCAGCTGGAAACCTATATCGCCCACAAACTGGCGGACGATCCGACGCTGGACAGTACCCGGATGATCAATGAGTTCTTTACGCTCTACTATGGAGCCGCCGCCGTTCCCATGAGAGAGTTCTATCGTCTGATCGAGGATGCCGCATGGGAGAAATCCATCTACGGCAGCGGGACAAAAGCGATTACGGAGGAGTTCAACTGGGGCAGAATCGGCACAAAAGAACGGATGAAAAAACTTGCCGGATATATTGCGCAGGCACAAAGCCTCGTCAGCTCGCCGGTGGAAAAACAGCGTCTGACATGGTTCATCAACGGAGTCTGGAAACCGATGCTTGCCGGACGCGCCAATTATGATAAGAAACAGCAATTCCGTTCCCGCCCCGTCACGGCGGACAAAGTGCCCAGAGTCGCAAAAGCGGGCGGCGATCCCCAAAAAGTCCAATGGGCGGAACTCGCGCCTGCTGCTGCATTCAAAACGATCGCCGGCTTTCCCGGCGATCCGGCAAAACAGCTGAAATTCGCTCATGACAATGATTTCTTTTACCTGATGTTCACGGAAACCGGAAACACTTCAAAATTAAAAAATGCCCTTGACATCTGGAGCGGCGATGAAATCGAATTTTTCCTTGCCGCGACACCGGAACGTCCTTATATTCAGTATGCCCTGAATCCTTCGGGAAAGAGTGCAGTCCTCGGTTATTATTACAAGAATATGGTTGCATTTGAATCTCCGCTAAGAAATCAGAGTATCCTCAGGAGCATCGTAAAGCCAGACAACTGGAGCATATACGTTGCGATTCCTCTGAATGAACTTCTGCCGGAAAAGAAAATCGGCGCGGGAGAGACCTTTTACTTTAATTTCTTCCGCACAATCCCCGGTATGGCACCGCTTGCATGGAGTCCGACTTATACGAACTCTTATCATGAAACGGCACGCATGGGCAGATTGAAACTGGAATAACGTCCTCCATGCAATTCTTCCTGGCAGGAGCGCTGTTTCTGGTAAAAATGCGCTCCTGTTTTTTAAGAAAATGAGCCGGACAGAATGGCAGTCCCGGTTTGCCGGGTTGCCGCACATGAGATTTTTCAAAAAAAAATCAGATCTCCTCTTGATATTTAAGTATACCGGAGTTTATACTTGATAAGTAGACAAGGAGAAGATCATGCGTCCGCCAGCAAAAAGAGACAAAATCGTAAATGAATTCAAAGCGAGGATTCTAAGCGGAGTCGCCGCTCCGGGAAGCCGTATGCCGACGGAGCAGGAACTTGCGCGCCGTCTCAATGTCGCCCGAGATACTCTCCGGGATGCACTCCGGATTCTTGAAGAAGAACAGCTGATCGAACGGATTCCCGGCAAAGGGACATTCATCCGCACGCAGGAAAAGGAACAGGGGAATGTCATCACCTTCCTGCTTCCGTGTGCAGACATCATCGCGGACAGAATCGGATACCGGACTTCGCTGATCACCAGGGAAATGCTCTGCGGCGCCATGATCGAAGGAAACAAGCAGAAGCTCCGCATCGAAACGATCGCCGTATCTCCCACAAACAGAAACGATGACATCGACTGGCATTCACTCTCCCATCTGAATGAATCCGGCAAGGTTATCGTATTCACACTCTGGTATCAGCGCGGAGCAGGTGTCGCACTGGTCACGCTCGGCAATGAAAACCGGTGCTGCGGATGCCGCGAATTCACGGATCGCTGGATTCATCTGCATGACGACATTTCCGCCGTCATGCGGGAGGCGGATCATTTTCTGCGCACGGAATATGAATGCGGGAAAACCTGCATCATCGCCCAGAATTACACCGGAGAAGATCAGGGCAGTTTCGATCTGTCCCTGAACGCCCCCTGTCCCGAGATCATTTTCTTCACAAAGGAAGAACACGACCGGAAATACAGAGAAGAACTGAACGCCCTCTACCGCCGTCACCGGTTCGACGGGCTGTTTTTGCAGGTTCCATATCTGCACCGGTTCGACTATTCGCGCACACTGAACGAAAACCTCGGGCTGCCGGAAAAAGTCAGGCTCCTGACCTACAGTGAGACACCTTACAGCACGCGCCTGCCGCAACGGGTGCCCGGCATCAACTTCAACTTCCGCGAACTTGGGGCGGAAGCGGTCCGCAGGTTGAAGAATTTTACAGGAAAACCGGTTGATTATGCAATCAAACCATTCATAGATTCATTTCAATAACAAAAGGAGCAAGTCGAAATGAGAACGCACGCAATGGGTGAAATGACCGTCAAGGAGATACGCGAGTATCTCAAAACCAATCAGACCATCATCCTGCCTTACGGAGTCGTCGAACAGCACGGGTATCATCTGCCGTTGAGCATGGATATCCACAATGCGGAGGTTCCCTCGTATGCACTGGCGGAAAAGCTCGGCTGCATCGTCGCGCCGCCGCTCAACTACTGTTTCTCCGGCGGGCAGCTCCCCGGCACGATCAATGTGCGCCCGACCACTTTCTGCGCCATGGTATGCGACATCGTGGAATCGCTGGCGAATCAGGGCTTCCTGAACATCCTGATTTTCCCCGGACACGGCGGAACCGAGAGCCTTGACCAGCTCAGAGAATCTCTCCGCATCCTGAAATGGCTGAATCCGGCACTGGAAAAGGTCATGATCATGATTCTCCGCCGAGGTGAATTCTGGCAGCGCCCGAAGGAACCGGGCATGACCGGAAGCGACTTCCACGCCGGCGACGCGGAAACCTCGCTGATGCTGGCATACCGCCGGAATCTGGTTCAGCTTGACCAGCTCGAACTTGACGAAAAAGAACTCGCGGAAAGAATGCGCCATGATCAGGACGCCTACCAGATCTGCACGACGCTCAGCGGAAAGCCGCAGGAGATCGCGACGACCCGTCAACGC
Source organism: Lentisphaeria bacterium (assembly GCA_019408975.1). Classification (GTDB taxonomy): domain Bacteria; phylum Verrucomicrobiota; class Lentisphaeria; order Victivallales; family UBA1829; genus UBA11452. Next base: position 6,423 of record DXVA01000199.1, read on the forward strand.
CCGGAAATCAAAGTCGGCGTCATGGGATACCCGGAATACGCCACGGCGGAACGCGGCGTCGAAAATCTGGAAAAGTCAATCACCCCGATGGCGGAGATGCTGAAACAGGCGATTGCGGAGGCGGAAGAAAACCGAAAAAGCGGAAAACGCATCGAGGTGAAATCACCGGTTCTCGGCAGAAACGGAAAGTAAGCCGGTGAAGTGTCTCCCGATTCCCGGTCCGTCTTTCGGGATGCGCCTGCATTCGTCACTGACCGACAACGGGGAAATGGACGCCCCCGATGCAAAGCTTACGGGATATCGGGAGATTTCGCCTGCGGCAGCCAACATTTCGCAGAACCGGAGCAGGACTGGGGGTTCCTGCACGGAACGGTTCTTCGATGCGGACATCACGCTGTCAAACCAGTTTTTGAGTATCTGGGTTTCAGCATGAACCCCGGATGACGAGCTCCTGATGAAGTTTCAGGTTCCTGACCGGACCGGTTTCCACTTTTTTCAAACGCTTTTCCAGCAAATCCCAGACAAGCTGCGCAAAATAACCGTTGTCGAAACCGATGGAAGTCAGCGGCGGGTCAAAATACTCACCGATCGTGATGTTGTCGATGCCGGCGACCGCGCAGTCTCCCGGAACCCGCCATCCCTGCTTTTTCAAGGTGGAGATGATACCGATGGCACCGAGGTCGTTGGGAGCGATGATTGCCTGCGGCGGCCTGCCGCGTTCCTGTAAATATTGAGCCATGAACACGGCGGCATTCTTCAAGCGGTTGCTTGGCTCCTCACGAATCAGAATCCCGTCTTTCAGCCCGTGGTCGTTCATCGCCTGAAGATACCCTTGAATCCGTGTGGAAAGGATATCGGCGCCGAAGAATGCGATCTCCCTGTAACCTCTGCCGATCAGATGCTCGGTCAGGCGGTAGGCGCTGTCGAAGAAATCGATCTCCACACAGTCCGCCAGTTCAGTCTGCGGAGTCCCGAAAAGCACTGCCGGGATATCATTCCGGCGGCACTCCTGAAGAATTTTTCCAAGCGGCTGTTCTCCGGGAATGCCCCAGATGTAGCCGATGATCAAGCCGTCCACCCGGCGCGCCAGCAGATCCTCCAGCATACTGATGTTCCTGGTCTGCCACTCGGTATGTTCAAGCGAAGTGACCAGCAGACGGTAGCCGCTCCGGGCAGCCAGACCGCGGAGCCGTTCGCAGAATTCCATCCGGACCGGATTATCGGTTTCCGTAACGGCAACGCCGATCGTATTGGTCTGGCGCAGCACCAGACTGCGGGCATTCAGGTTGGGGCGATATCCCAGAGCTTCGGCAGCCGCCTTGATCCGTTCCCTTGTTTTGAGTTTGATCTCCGGCTTGTCCTTCAAAGCCAGAGACACGGTATTCACCGACACTCCGACCAGTGCCGCAACATCCTTCAATGTGACCGCCATACACCATCCTCCGTTCCCTGTTCGGCAATACTGCTGTAAATATAATTACATGATCGTTAATATCAATAGAAAATTCTGAAAAATCAAAAAAATAT
>DXVA01000002.1:0-19857 GCA_019408975.1 Lentisphaeria bacterium
CATCAGGACCCGATGCTTCCCGTGGATCTGGAAATGCGCCGGAACGTGATCAGGCGTCTCAAGACGGTGCTGGAAAACAATTACAGAAAAAATGTGTCAATACGGTATTTTTAACCTAAATAACAATGGAGATGAAAAATGAACGAACAAGGGACCATCAAAGTGGAAGTTTGCTGCGGAACGACCTGTTATCTTCTTGGGGCGCAGAGCCTTCTGGCGCTGGAGAAATCCATGCCCGCACCGTGGGTGGGAAAGGTCGAGATCGTTGCAATGCCTTGTCTCGAGGTCTGCACGAACGATAATTACAGCCATGCTCCCTTCGTAAGGATCAACGGTGAAATACTCGGAGAGGCGACTGTGGACCTGATCTCCAAAAAAGTCAATGAATTACTCGAAAGGCCCGTTAGATGAACAATGGTGTCGTAAGAATGCGTCGGGAACTGATGATCCGGTTGATCAGAAGTTTCCTCGCAGGAACCATAGAAAAAGATATTGATAAAATTCCTTATGAGATCCGCCCGAAGGGGATGGATTCCGTGCGTTGCTGCATTTACAAGGACCGTGCCATCATCAAATACCGCCTCATGGCGCTTCTCGGCGCCTCTTATGAGGCGGAAACCGATGAGAGCAAGACGCTGAAAGAGTATCTGAGCGATGCGCTCGCGGAGAAGAAGCGCCCGGATAAACCCATTACCGCATGCGGGGCAGGGTGTTCCGGATGTCCCGACCGCAAGTATTTCGTTACGGACAACTGCCGCGGATGCTTTGCGCGTCCCTGCTATTATAACTGTCCTGTGGGGGCGATCCGTGTGGAAAATCAGCACGCGGTCATTGATCAGTCAAAGTGCATCAGCTGCGGCAAGTGCATGACGCTTTGCCCGTTCCATGCGATTACCAAGACGGCGGTTCCGTGTGAAGATGCGTGCCCCGTGGGTGCGATCAAGAAGAATCCCGAAGGGATTGCGGAGATCGACTTCGACAAGTGTATTTTCTGCGGCAAATGCTTTTCCAACTGTCCGTTCTCGGCGATCATGGAGCGTTCCGAGCTTATGAATGTCCTGAACGAGATCAAAAAGGGCAAAGAGGTCGTGGCGATCATTGCGCCGTCCGCGCAGAATCAGTTCCCCGGAACCGTCGGACAGCTTTTCTCGGCTGTTGCGAAGATCGGTTTCAAGGATGTGATCGAGGTGGCGCTCGGTGCGGAAATGACCACGGAGCATGAGGCGCAGGAGTTTCAGGAGAAAATGATCGAAGGCGCGAAACTCGTGACTTCCTCCTGCTGTACGGCTTATGTCGAGGCTGCGAAGAAACATGCTCCCGAGCTCCTCCCGATGGTTTCGACTACGCCGAGCCCGATGCTTTATGCCGCGGATATTGCGCGGAAACAGTATCCCGATGCCCAGATCGTATTTATCGGCCCATGCATCGCGAAACGCTACGAGGTGACGCTCCATCCGGATAAAGTGGATTGGGTGATGACCTTTGAAGAACTTGGAACGATTTTCGCCGCAATGAACATTGACGTTCTTGCGCAGGCGGAGTGGCCGATCCCGCGCCCCGCCGCCGCAACGGCGAGAAACTTTGCCAGGAGCTGCGGTGTCACGGATGCGATTCTGAAAGAACTGGAGGCGCATCCGGAGCTTGCGAAACGCGGTTTCAAGGCGGATGTCAAGTTCATCAACGGCTTGACGCCGAAGACTGTGAAGATGCTCCAGCTTTACGGAAAAGGCAAACTGCCCGGCAATTTCCTTGAAGTCATGGCGTGCTGCGGCGGCTGTACCGGCGGTCCGTGCTCGCTGACACAGGCGTTCAATCCTGACAAGAAAGGCGTATAAATGAACAACCCCGAGCCGTATCGGGGATTTCGCCTATGGCGACCAGCTTACGCAGCTGGACCGCGGCAGGACTGAGAGTCTTGCACACTGCACACGGAAAAACCGTCTTTCCCCGATCCGCTCAATGCGGTGGGAAAGACGGTTTTTTTTTATGAAGGATATTCCGGTTATTTCCTGAACAGCTCGACTTTTATCTGGATTTCACCTGAATTGCCGTCTCTGGTGAAATTCAGCCGTGTGAATTTCTTTTTCCGGCGGACGGTCAGCGTTTCCGCAGAGAAACGGATGCCTTTCGGATAGCGGATCAGAGCATAACTGTTCTGCCCGTCGAGACGGATGGTATTGTCAGGAAGCTGTTTCCACGGCAGTTCCGTGATCCAGAGGAAACGCGCCCCCTTGTGTTGCGGCGCCATCTTGTAACTGTCTGTAATTGTGATTTTGCCGGGGGCGGGGGAGGAGATGGTGCGTTTCCATTCCTGAATGTCTCCGTTCGAGGCGGGGGCAGGGGAGATTTCCGCATGGAACGATTTTTCATCGCCCTTGCCGGAGGGACGGATGTCCACGGGGCTGATCGCCTCTTTCTCATTTTCACGCGGTTCCAGCGGAACCAGCATATTGTGGTAGTCCGCGCGGACCACATTCTTGGCATCGGCATCGGCATAATTCTGCCCGCCGGGGTCTGCCGCATAGGTGTCTCCGTCGAACTCCAGCACGAAACTGCCCTTGTCGTTGTGACGGTGACACGCCGCATTTGCTTTGGCGCCGAGCATCAGAATCTTGACGGGGGAACCGTTCAGGAATCTTGTGGAGGACATCGCCCCCATGACCGGCAGTTCGGAAAACGGTTTTACCGGAGGGTCTTTTTCCGGGACTTCGCCGCGCATGGACCAGAAAGGCAGGTCTGGTATGAGCCTGTTCTTTTTCAGCCGGTCATGGTAGAGGCGTGTCCACTGGCTTTCCGGCGCGATTGCCGCGAGAAACTGACAAGTGGTGACTGCGCCGTGCCTGCCCTCTCCCTGACTGCTGGAAAAGGGAATCAGCCCGCCGCGGCGGTCCGTGGAGATCAGCGTATCGCCGAACGCTCCGAGCTTTTTCATTTTTTCCGGGATGACATCGCGGAGCTTTTTCCCGCGTGCGTTGGCGTACATCTGCAAGGCGGGCTGGATGCTCCCGACCGTATAGAAGAAATAGCCGGGGCCCTCCAGAAAACTGCCGTCAGGGTGCATCAGGATGTCGATGGAGTCGTAAAGCTCCTGCATTGCGAGTTCCGTGTAGGGGATGACGCGAGAGCCGTTCCATGCGTAGGCTTTTTCCAGAACAAGATAGGAGGCGATGCGTCCGCGCGTGAAGACGGAGAGCTGGTTGTTGCCGAACAGATAAGAATATTTCCAGATATTGTAATTGATCTGCCCGAGCCCCTCCAGCGCAAGCCGCTTGAGAAGAAGCTGGCGCCCTGTTTCGGACAGCAGGTCTCCGGCATAATCAAGAACCAGAGCGATCTCCTCCGCCGCGACCGCATGGGAGAAGACCCTTTGATCCCAGCCGCTGTCAGCGAAATCGGAGAGAAACGTGCTGTCCCAGTTCGGCGTCAGCGCCATGACGAGGGCGGTGCGGACCGCCATGCGCATGAGCTCCGGGTTCTGCGCGATGATTCCTTTCTGCAACATGCCCCTGAGCCCGCGGAGTTTCTGGTTGTCGTCGCGGATTCTGCCGAAAATTTTCTGGTTGGCGAAAGGAAGGACGTCGGACATCTCTTTTTCCGGTGCGTAGCCGTCCGGCAGGTTTTCCGTGAAAAGCTCATGTCCCGCTTTCTTTTTCATCGCCTGATATTCATCCTGAATCCGTTTGAGGCGCAATCCCCTGCCGAGCAGTCCCACGCGGGGCTGATAGGACGGCACCGTGTCTTTCGGAGCCATGAACAGGTCAAGCGGCTGTTCCGCAAACTGCCTGCGCTGTTCCGTGATCAGCTCCAGATTTTTGCTGTTCCGAAGCCCCATCCACATGAATGCGCCCTGCGTTACGGCATTTTTACCTGTGTCGAAAATTGCAAGCGTGATCCTGCGGATCTCTTTTGCCCCGTCGAGAGGCATGATGTATTCATCCCGGTAAGGGCTTTTGCCCGTCCAGGAATGTTCTTTTATTCCTGCATCCGTATCCAGAGTGATTTTCAGCGTGCTTCCGATCGGAAGCCGGAGACAGGAGATCAATGCGTCATAGCGGGCGCATGGCACCGGGTTGGTGCGTTTCATGAGAAAAGCGGGTTTTCCCGCTTCGGAGTTCTTCCGGCTCCATGAAAATCCCGTCGAGCCGAACGGATGCGCCGTGGCACCTCTCACGACTTTCCAGTTCCGCATTTCCTTCATGTTGTGATCCCAGAACGGTGCAAAAACCGCTTCCGCCGGATTGATCGGAGTGACACGCGTCGGAGCCGCGGCGAGAGTGAACGCCATCAGCGGCGCAAGAAAAAAAAGTTTCCAGTTCATTCCGCTGTTCCTTTATAAAAAAAATTGGTTTAATAACGCGATGCTCTGCATCACAAAAATGCTTCGTGCAGGACTTTCAGTCCTGCCGCGTTCCAGCTGCGTAAGCTGGTCACCGCAGGCGAAATCCCCGATAGGGCGTATGCTTGCATCGCGGTAGTTCATTTCACTTCTTCCAGTTTCAGGTTGCGGAAAAATACTTTTGCCGGTTCTTTCCCCGTTTTGCGGAGCATGAAGACCGGAGTTGCGAGCCGGGTTCCCGGACGGAACCGGTCATAGAATTCGCCGCCTTTTCTGTGGAAACCGGAGCCTTTGATTTTTCCCGTGAATGTGGTCCATTCCGCAGGCAGCGGTCTGTTTGCCGCAGCGCAGTAGGTCCAGGCTGAACCCGCGCGGTGCATCCGGACTTTCGTTCCCGCAGGGCAGGCTATGGCGAGCGGAGCTCCCAGCGTAATTTCGTTTCCGTTGATCGCCTTGACCGGCAGGAGATTGAAATTCGGCAGGTCTTTGAAATTTTCATCGGCTTTGAACGCCGCGAAAAAGTATGCAGGAACCGCTTTCCAGTTTGCGGCGCTTTTGACTTTGATTGTCCGGCTTCCGGCTTTGGCAGGTTCGGAAAGTTCCGTCAACGTATTTTCAAACGCATTGATGTTCTGCGGCTTGATCTCCTGCATGTCCTCATCATAGGAAATGATGCCGAAGTAGAGACTGGTTCCCTCTCCGGCGGCTTTGAACTCACCGCTCAATACATAGTTTTTCGCCGGATCGACTTCGACGCTTTTCTGCGCCGTGACGATTGCCGGAGCCTGCGTTTCAAAAACCTTGCTTCCATCAAGCGTGGCTGCGGAGTATTTCCCTTTGAAGCTGTCGAACTGATGTGTTGTCGCGTCTTCTGCGTTTAGAATTCCGGTGATGCCGAACAACACGGCAAGGGCTGCGCTTTTTTTCATAACTGTCTCTTTTTATTTTTTGTATTTCTGCCTTTGTCCTTTTTACATTATACAGGAAAATGTGCGAAATAAAATGTCAAAATGTAATTTTCTGTTGCAATGATGCACTGTTTGTGATTTCGCGAAGACATATGTTTTCTGTTTCGCACAGAGCTGTGCCGCAGAGACAGAGATGCCCCCCTGTTTTTCCGCTCCGCAAAATTTCCGATTTTTTGTCTCTCGCCTTTGCGAATTTGATTTTGTGTTGTATTTTACCCGAATGAAAAAGGAAAGGTGTTGTTATGTCGGAATCGAAACTTCTTTATAAACGGGTGCTTCTCAAGATCAGCGGCGAGGCTTTGAAGGGGAAACAGGAACACGGTTTTTCGCAGGATGCCGTGGCGGATGTGGTGGCGCGGATCAAAGAGGCGCTGGAAATGGGCGTGGAAATTGCACTGGTCGTCGGAGCGGGAAACATCTGGCGCGGACTTGCCGGCTCGAAGGGGGGAATGGACCGTGTCACCGCAGACCACATGGGAATGCTGGCTACGACGATGAATGCGCTCTGCCTCAAGGACGCTTTCCGGCAGGCGGGAGTGAAATGCCATGTTCACTGTGCGGTTTCAATGATGCCTTTCGCAAAGCAGTTTGACCGGGAACAGGCTCTGGAACAGCTTTCTCGCGGCGAGCTCGTGATTTTTGCCGGCGGGACCGGTTCGCCTTATTTCACGACGGACACCACGGCGGCTTTGCGTGCGCTTGAGACCAACTGCCAGGCAGTCATGAAAGCGACGAAGGTCAACGGCATCTATACTGCCGATCCGATGAAGGATAAAAGCGCGGTCAAATTTGATACTCTTTCTTTCAGGGAGGCGGTCGCAGGGCATTTCGCCGTGATGGATTCCGCGGCATTCTCTTTGTGCGCGGACAACAATCTGCATATCATCGTATTCAACTTCTCGGAGGACGGCGCTCTCTGCAAGGTCCTTTCCGGAGATTATTCGGTCGGAACCGTGGTAAGTTGACTATTTTGACTTGCGAACTTGCGACTTACGGTGTAAATTGCAGGATGATTTATTTTATTGCAGTTCATAAAAGCAGTCAGCATAAATAAGATAAGGAGACAGAATATGGCTATCGAAGAATTGCTCGACAACATGGAAGAAAGCATGATGAATGCCGAAGATGCGATGAAGACGGATATTGCCGCCATCCGCACCGGAAAAGCCTCCACCGCTCTTGTGGAAAACCTGATGGTGGAGTATTACGGCACCAATACGCGCCTTCGCGATATCGCCGGACTCTCCACCCCGGATGCCCGTACCGTCGCGATTCAGCCGTGGGACCAGAGCGCCGTCCAGGCGATTGAAAAGGCGATCATCAACTCCAATATCGGAATTTCTCCGGTCAGCGACGGCAAGATTGTGCGTCTGCCGATTCCGCCGCTGAGCGAGGATCGCCGTGCGGCTCTTGCCAAACAGGTGAAAGCGCGTTCCGAGGAGGCGCGCGTTGCCGTCCGCAATGCCAGGCGCGACGCCAATGAAGCCGCCAAGAAGGCGCAGAAGGCTTCCGAGATTACAGAGGACGAACTGAAGAATCTTCTTGAAAAAATTCAGAAAATGACCGATTCCTACATCGCGAATATTGACAAGCTCGCGGAGGAAAAGGAAAAGGAGCTGATGAAGGTTTGAAGCATTCCTCCGTCAAATCCGTTCAGGAATCAAAGGAAAACCGTTCCGTCCGCAAGGGCTGGGCGGTTTTTCCGTCTGGATATTTCAATCGGCTGCTCCTGCTGATCGCAGCCGGTGCATTTCTGTTCCGGTGCATCGTTGCGTTTCAGCTGATCGCCGCCGATCCTGCCGCGTATGCGCCGTCAAGCATTACCGATATGGCGACTTACTGTGCGCTTGCCGATGCCATTCTGTCCGGAAATCTGCCGGATGCTTTTTACTACCAGCCGTTCTACTGCTCCGTATTTCTGCCGCTCTGCCGTCTGTTTACGAAAAGCCCGTATGTGCTTGCCGTTGCGCAGAGCCTGCTCGGGGCAGCCGCAGTTTACGGCGCCGGGCTCATCGGCGCAAAGATTTTTGGCAGGCGCGCCGGACTCTGGAGCGCTTTGCTCTGCGCTCTGTCCGCGATTCTGATCTATTTTACGCCGTATGCCCTGCTTGAAATCGTGCAGTCCTTCTGGATACTTTTTCTCTTCTTTACGCTTCAGGCTGCGCTCCGCAAAAAGAAACTCAGCCCCTGGTGTATTTCCGGTTTTCTGCTGGGGCTTTCCATCCTGACGCGCGGCAACACATGGTGTTTTCTGCCGCTCGTGATCGGCGCAGCCTTTTACGTGGAGCGCCGGAACTGGAAAAAAGCTTTGCTGCCGCTCCTGTGTTTTATTGTTTTCACGCTTCTGCCGCAGTTGCCGTTTGCCGCATACAATACGCTCAAAACCGGAACATTGAGCGGGCCATCCACCGCCGGGGGCGCGGTGCTCTGCATCGGGAACAATCCGGAATCCGCGCCCGGCGGACTTGATATTTCCTATCCGCCGACTTACGAAGCGTGGATGAAGGACGAAAAAAATATTTCCGTTCCCGCGAGGATGCTGGACTGGTTCCTGCGCGAACCCGCCGCATTCCTTGAACTTCAATTCAATAAATTTCTTTTATTCTGGGATTCGACCGAGTGGCCGAACAATATTTCCGAATACAATGCCGGTAAAAGTTCCCTGATGCGGACACTCCATTTCCTGCCGACCGGATTCCTGATCATGCTGGCGCTGGCGGGCGGATTCAGCGGTTTTTACCACCGCATGTTTCTGCGCCGGAAAGAGTTTCTGCTGTTGTGGGGATTCATTTTGCTTTATGCTCTTTCCGTGAGTGCGTTCTATATTCTCGCGCGTTTCCGGCTGCCGGTCATTCCTTTGCTGTGCGTCAGCGGCGGCGTGTTTCTTGCGCAGTTCCTGCGGCGCATGAGGATGCGGAGGACTTTCCACTATCTCCTGATGCTGGTTTCCGGCGCTGCCGTTGCCTATTTTGCCTATCCTGTCTATTCGACGGTTTATGAGCCGGCGCTGATGCGTTCGTTCCGTCCTGCGGGGGTGAATTCCGTGCTGGAATCCTTTCCCGGCAACATCATCATTCTTGTTCAGGACCATACGCAGAGAATCCGCGGCGGATGGGGAAGCATGGCGCTCAAGGATGGCATGACGATCGAAAAAAGTTTCGTTGTCCAGCTCCCTCATACTGACCGGGGGAAGATGTCACGGCTGATTTTACGTCTTCCGGTCGGCGGGAAGGATTATTCTTTCTTTCTGGATGTGAACGGGCAGCGCAGATTCATCGCCAATGAAACGGTGGTTGGACTGCCGATTCCGCCGACGGAGAAAAATGGACAGATTGAGTTGACTTTGAAGATCAGCCACGTTCGCGGAGAACCGCAATTGTATTTTGATGCTCTGCGGGATTACGGACGGACTCGGGTGGACGGGAAGGCTGTCCCGTATGAGCTGGTGGCGACGTTATTGGCTGATTATGAATTTACCTTGAAACCACGGGGAGAAAAATGAAGGTTGCGATAGGGATTGTCGGCGTCGGGATGCTCGGCGCGTCGCTGGCGGCGAGTCTGCCGGAAGAACGGTACAGACGGATCGGATGGGCGCGCCGGGAAGAAGTCGGAGCGTGGGCTCTGAAGAACGGGGTGCTGGATTCATTTTGCGGGAGCGTGGAAGAACTTCTGAGAGAGGCGGATATTGCGGTGATCTGCCTCCCCGTCCCGGCGATTATGGAATATATTCAGAAATATGCGCCGGTAATGAAAGAGGAAAATGTAATTGTCACCGATATCGGGAGCGTGAAGGGATGCATTGAAAAAGCGGCGTTGTCCGCAGGAATCCGCTTTGTCGGCAGTCATCCGATGGCAGGCACCGAGAAATCCGGCCCCGAGGCGATGGTTCCGGGGATTTACGACAATGCGACAGTCTTCATTGTGCCGCCGTTCAAGCAGGACAATGAGGCGGTTGCCGCCGTGGAGTCCATGTGGAGGAGCGTCGGCGGAAAGATCATGCGGATCGATTCCGCGGCGCATGATTTGCTGGTTGCGCATACGAGCCATGTGCCGCATATCGTATCTTCCGCGCTTGCGTTAAGTGTGCTGGACGAGCCTGATCCGGTCATTAAGGAACAGCGTTTTGCCGGATGCGCCTCCGGTTTCCGCGATACGATCCGCGTGGCGGCGTCCTCTCCGAAAATGTGGCGCGATATTATTTCGCACAATAAAACCGCGGTCATCGAAGCGATCAACTCCTATGAGGAACGTTGCACCCTGATGAAGCGCATGATCCAGAACGACGATTTCGACGGTTTCGAGCGTGAATTCGGTCTCGGCAAGACACTGATCGAGGAATGGCGCAAAGAAAAGAAATGGTGAACCGCCGCAAATCCTTCCGCGCCGCATATCTGGAATTGACGAATGTCTGCAACGGCAGCTGCGCATTCTGCCCCGGAACGACGCGGAAACCCTGTTTCATGGACCCGCTTCTGTTCCGCCGTCTGGCGAAGGAGACGGCTCCGCTTGCGGAGATTGCGTACCTGCATGTGATGGGGGAGGCTCTGCTGCATCCGGAGTTTCCCTCCTTGATGGAAACCGCTTCGGGACATCATCTCATGACCGGGCTCACGACGAACGGGACATTGTTCGATACGCCGAATGCGGAAACGCTGTTCTGCGGCTGTTTCAGGCAGGTGAATGTATCTCTCCACGCCGGCATCACGAATGAAAAACTGGAACAGGTTGTCTGCTTTACGAAAGAGGCGTTCCGGCGGGTTCCCGAACTTTATGTCAATTACCGTTTCTGGAACATCGGGGAAGCGGAGGAACGGACGAAAGAGTGCCTTGCCCTGATCGAAGACCGGTTCGGGGTGCATTGCATTTATCCGACGCTTCCGGGGCACACTTCGCAGAATCTGCTGAAACGCCTTTATCTGAATTTCGATACCTCTTTCACGTGGCCGGACCTTTCCGCGCCGCCTGTGCCGGAACCGGCGTTCTGCCACGGGATGCGGAACCAGTTTGCAGTTCTTGCCGACGGGCAGGTTACGGCATGTTGCCTTGATCACAACGGCGACATTGCTCTTGGGGACGCGAACAAAGAGTCCCTCGGGAAAATCCTTTCCAACTCCCGTTCCAACGCAATGCGCCGCGCCTTTCAGAACGGTCATGCTTCCGAAGAACTCTGCCGTCATTGCGCCTATCGTGTACAGCGTTTCGGCTTTCGGTAATGCGTGCGCAAGTTTTTATGCCGGAAGCCCCGGAACGGCAGGGCTCTCCAGCGGAATTGAGTTTCAAAATCAAATGATTTTCCGAAGAAAAATAAAAAATCCGATTGAAAACCGCCGGTTTTATCCGGGGAAATATGAGAAATCAGCGTTGAGAAAATTGTTCCGTGGCTTGATTTTTCATTCTCATCAGGTATATTAATTTTATAATAAATCAGATCAGTGAATGGCTTTATGCATAATAAAATACAGACCGGTATAAAGAGAACTTTTCAAATCTTCCTGATGGGCGGATTTCAGATGCGTGCCTTTTGCGCTCCGCCTCCTCCTTCTATGCTTCCATGAATTGTGTTCAAGTCTTTTCCATGAGACATGGATGACTCTGCTCCATTCAAAAAAAGTTGGTTTGACAGTGCGATGCTCTGCATCGCAAAAAGATAATCGTGCAGGGTTTTCAGTCTTGTCGCGATCCTGCGCAGAAATGCTGGTCGCCGCAGGCGGAATCCCCTGATGCCTCGCGGGTTCTGCCCCGGGATCATTCCCGCAGTTCATTTCTCCGGGGGCATTTTCTAAATTGAAGGAATTCATATCATGAAGGATAATAAAAACCGGGCGCTTGCCGCCGTTTTGCTGTCGATGCTGAGCGTGCAGGGCGGCGCTTCCATTGCAAAACATCTTTTTCCCGTTCTGGGGCCTGCGGGAACGACGACTCTCCGTATCGGGCTTGCCGGAGTCCTGCTTGCCGTGATCAACCGTCCGCCGGTGCATAAATTTACCGGGCGCGAATGGTGCTGCGCACTGTTTTACGGGCTCAGCATCGGAGTTATGAATCTGTCGTTTTATTATGGCATTCAACGTATTCCGCTGGGACTTGGAGTTACGGTGGAGTTCATCGGTCCCCTGGGACTGGCGCTGCTGGCTTCAAGACGGGCTGTCGATTTTCTCTGGGCGGTTCTTGCCGGAGCGGGTGTTGCACTGATTGTCCCATGGAAAGGCGGCAATGTGGACCCCGTCGGTTTGCTGTTTGTATTTCTTGCCGGCCTGTTCTGGGCAGTATATATTGTCATGAGCAGAAAGATTACCCGCCGGATGAAGAGTTCGGACGCAGTGGCCTGCGGCATGTGCATTGCTCTGCTTTTTATTCTGCCGTTCGGGGTATTCAGCGGCGATCTTGAAAATCTGAACTGGAAACTTGGAGTGCTGGGGCTGGGGGTTGCTGTCTTTTCCAGTGCGCTCCCCTTTACGCTTGATCTGTTTGCCTTGAAAAGGGTTCCGGCAAAGACGTTCAGTGTGCTTCAGAGTCTTCAGCCCGCTTTCGGGGCACTTTCCGGACTGCTGTTTCTCGGCGAGATTCTCTCATTCCGGCAATGGATCGCCATCCTGTGTGTCGTTCTGGCCAGTATGGGGGTGACTCTGTTTTCCGTGCCTGCGGAAGAAAACGCGGAGTGAGAATACGTCATACCCGTATTGCCGCAGAAACGGGTATGATCCATTTTGCATTCGACAGGCAGACAAAGAGAATTGGAATGTGGTATGAACCGAGAGCGGCTGATAAGATCAGCGGACTTCGCGGATGTGCAAAATTAAGTGTCACGCCCTGCCATTTCTTTGCCGGATGCCTATGGACAAAAGGAGTTGGAGCAGCACGAATATGAATGTAACATAACTCTATTGCTTTCTGTTTACAGCATTTGTCTGCCGGTCAGTATCGCGGAGATTTGACAATATCCCGTTTCCGCTTTATATTGATTCATTAATTCAGAAAGAGGGGAGGAGACGACGGATGATAGGCATCATTTCACTGCTTTTAATCATATATACTTTACTTTTTATTACCAGAATTGCCGCGATTATTCTGGAATATACCGGGTTGTCCCGGGAATCGGCGCGTTTTCAGGCTCGTTCCGCAGTAACCGGATGTGGTTTCACCACAGCGGAATCGGAGGAGATCATGAACAATGCGGTCCGCCGGAAGGTGGTCGGGAATCTGATGCTGATCGGCAATGTCGGGCTGGTTGCGTCGCTTTCTTCCATGCTGATGAGTTTTATCCATGTGAATATGGACAATCTGCCTTATGAGGTTGCAATCCGCGTGATTCTGCTGGGTGTCGGGCTTCTGATTCTCTGGGGATTGTCGAAGAGCCGCCTGTTTGAACGGCTGGTGATCCGTATTTTCGAGATTGCCGTGAGAACTCCGATGGAACTCAGCACTTATCATTACGGTTCGCTTTGCCATCTTTCAGACGGTTTTCAGGTGAGTGAATTTCTCGTGGAGCATGGAATGCATCTGGCGGGAAAAAGCGTGTCGGAATGTTCCTCCTTGTTCGGGAATGTCAAATTGCTGGGGATTCAACGCTCTCCCTCGGAGTATGTGGGATATCCGGACGGCGCCGTCTTGATTGAGGAAAATGATCTGCTGATCCTCTATGGCGCCAGAAATGACCTTGTCCTGATGGAAAAGAAAGTGAAAATGTCCACTTGAATCTCTTTATGATATCTGTGTAAACGGAAAATAAAAATAATTTTCGTATTTTTCATATTCAGAATCTTGTATTTGGGCAGGAGGGTGTTATTATAGTTCATGGATGATGCCCGTTTTACTTTGGATTTGCCGAAGGGAGAGTATTGTATTATAATGGCTGATACTGTTTATTATGCTCATACTTTGCCGGACAAAGGACCGGAATTCTGGCAATACCTGAAAGATCATTTGTGTAATGTCGCAAAAATGGCGGCGCAGTTCGCCGCACCTTTTCATGGGGAGAATTTTGCAAAAGCCGCAGGACTTGCACATGATTTCGGTAAATTCAGCCATGAATTTCAGGCGCGGCTGATGAATGCGGAGCTTGATGTGAATTCCCGTGATAAAGATCATTCTTCCGCCGGTGCGCAGATTCTGTATGAGAAATTCCTGATGGCGGGGCATTTATGCGCTTATGCCGTGGCGGGGCACCACAGCGGTTTGCTGGATCATTGTTCCAAAACCGGAAACGGCTGTATGGAGGCGCGGCTCAAAAAGAAATTGGCATCGTGGAAAACAGCCGAAGCGGAACAAATTCTTGCCGGGATCGATTTGAATTTCGAACGCGATATTCCGCGAACTCTTTTCGCGTCGTCTTCAAGGGAGTTTTCCCTGTCGCTTTTCTGCCGCATGATCTATTCTTGTCTTGTGGATGCGGATTTTCTGGATACGGAGGCATTCGTCCTGCCGGAGCAGGCGGCGCAGCGTCCGAAGTGGGATTCCGATATTCTTGTACAGATGAACAAATTATTGGATGAACATCTGGATGGTTTCAAAAGAGAGAACCGGCAGAAAAGATTTAATGAACGTGAAATGCGGGTTCGTGAGTTGAGGAACGGTATTCTGGAGGATTGCCGGAATGCCGCGGAGCATGAACCCGGGCTTTTTACTCTGACTGTTCCGACAGGCGGAGGAAAAACGCTTTCCTCTCTCTCCTTTGCTTTGCGTCATGCCGTAAAATATCAGAAGAAACGGATCATTTATGTGATCCCGTTCATCTCCATCATTGAACAGACCGCCGGACAGTTTCACGACATCTTCAAGACACTGGAACCGAACCCCGTATTGGAGGTTCACAGCAATATTCCCCTGGAAAATGAATCCGGCGGCGAGGTGGACGAACTTGCTGACGAAAGACGTATGAAGCGTCTTGCCGGCGAGAATTTCGATGCGCCGCTTGTTGTGACGACAGCCGTTCAATTTTATGAGTCCCTGATGGGGAACCGTTCCTCGCAATGCCGCAAACTTCATAACCTGACCGATGCTGTGATTATTCTCGACGAAGTGCAGAAAATCCCGGTGGAATACATTCACGTGATTCTGACGCTTTTCAAGGAATTGAGCACGACTTACCGGGATACGGTCGTAATGTGCACCGCGACTCAGCCTGCACTGGTCGAGAACCGTTATTTCCCGATCGGATTCAAAACGCCGCCTTGTGAAATGATCCGTGATCCGCAGAGGCTTTACGAAGCCCTGAAACGGGTCAGGATCGTAAATCTCGGAAAGCAGAGCGATGAGGAACTTCTGTCGCATTTTGAGTCGGAGGAACAGATGTTGTGCATTGTCAATACGCGCGGTCATGCTTCAAAGCTGTTTCTCGGACTGAAGCGCAGGGAAGGGGATTATCATCTGAGCACGATGATGTGTGCGGTTCATCGTGGCAAAGTGTTGAAGGCGATTCGGAAACGGGTCGCCGCAGGGCTTCCCTGCCGGGTGATCAGTACACAGCTGGTCGAGGCGGGGGTCGATATTGATTTTCCTGTTGTTTTCCGGTCGTCCGCCGGACTTGATTCCATTGCACAGGCTGCGGGGCGCTGCAACAGGAACGGTGCTCTGGAAATTGGCAATGTCTATGTTTTTGAGTCGGAACATCGCCGTTCCGAGCGTTTTCAGCAGTCTGCGGCGAATATCGGCGCGGAGGTGCTGGATGCATACCGGGAAGACCCGCTGGGATTGAATGCCGTGGAACGTTTTTTCAGTCTTTACTACAATCGCGAGAATGCAAAGTGGGACAGCAGGGATCTGCTGAAAAAGCAGTTTTGGGACTTTGCGCAGGCGAGTGACGGAAAGCGCATAGAGCTTCAGTTCATGTTTGCGTCTGCGGCTGAAAAATTCAGAATGATTGAGCAGGACACTGTTGCCGTGATCGTGGAATATGACAGTGACAGCATTGCACTTTGTGCGGAACTGCGAAGGAATCCGATCATGAATTATGGAACTCTTCACCGTTTGCAGCGTTATACGGTTCAGCTGCACCGGCAGGCGTTTCTGCGCCATGCCGGACGGGAAATCGAGCTGCTTCACGGTGATATTCCCGTACTGATTTCAACGTGGACCAATTACAAGGAGGAGATTGGTCTGACATTTGACGATTGCGCAAGTGATCTTTTAGAAGCTTAACAGGGAGGTGGAAGGAATGGGATACGGAATCAAACTGCTTGTATGGGGAGACCGGGCGTCGTTTAATCGTCCGGAAATGAAAGTGGAAAGGGTGACTTACGATGTCATGACGCCCAGTGCCGCGCGCGGGATTCTTGAAGCGATTTACTGGAAACCGCAGATGAAATGGGTCATCGACCGGATTCATGTGCTGAATCCGATCCGTTTCAGCAATATCCGCAGGAATGAACTGAGCGGAAAGATCGCGGTGAATATGAAGAATACTTCGGACGGCAGCGAGATGGGAGTCCTGATTGCCGAGAACCGTCAGCAGCGTGCCGGCATCATTCTATTGAATGTGAAATACGGAATCGAGGCGCATATTGACGTCATTGAAAAGGATCAGAACAACGAACATTCGGGAGCGAAACACCTGGAGATGTTCAAACGCCGTGCTTCCAACGGACAGTATTTCCACCATCCCTATTTTGGAAACCGTGAGTTTCCAGTCAATTTTGAACTCGTGGAGGAATTCCCGAAGCCGCATGAGGAGCTGAAAGACACCGATTTCGGTTATATGCTGAATGATATGGTGTTCACTCCGGATAAGAAAGGGCGGATCGTTGAAAGCAGTCAGGGGCGCCGTTTAAGCGCGACTCCGGTCTTTTTCCGCGCGAAAATGAAAAACGGCGTCATAGAGGTTCCTCCAGCCGTTGCGGGAACGGAGGCGGCGGGATGATACTTCAATCGCTGGATAAGTTGTATGACCGTATAAAGAATGAATCGGGGTATAATGTTTCAGAACCCGGTTACAGCCTTCAGAAAATTGCCTTTGCCGTGGTGGTCAATCCGGACGGTTCCCTGTTTCAGATTGAGGATATCCGCACTTTGAACGGGAAAAAGATGGAACCTCGTCAGCTTCAAGTGCTTGGTGCGAATAAACCCTCCGGCAGCGGATTGAATGCTTCGTTCCTCTGGGATACGGTCGGATACATGCTCGGTTACAAGCCGGAGCCCGCAACAGAAAAAGAGCTCAAGCGCACGGCTGATTCTTTCAACGCTTTCCGGGAACTGCACCTTGCATGTGAAAAAGAGGTCAATGATCCGGTGTTTTCGGCTGTCTGCCGTTTTCTGGAAAAGTGGGACCCCCGTGAAGCGGGAAAATACCCGTTTCTCGCGGAGATCACCGGATATGGCGTGTTCAGGGTCAAGGCGGAACCTGGATATGTGCATGAGCGTCCGGCAATTGTCGATTACTTCAAACGGACCCGGATGAAGACTGCGGATCAGAATGCGGTGACGGGGCAGTGCCTGATCTCGGGGCAGACTGTTCCGATTGCGCGGTTGCAGGCTTTGATTAAAGGAATCGGCGCAAAACCAGCCGCATTGGTCGGTTTTAATGACAAGGCTTATGAATCCTATGGCAAGGAACAGGCGTTCAACGCTCCGGTCGGCGAGGAGCAGGCGTTCCGTTATACGGTCGCGCTGAATGCTCTGACCGATGGTCCGATGAAGCGGCATCATTGCATTTCGATGGGGGATCTGAAAGTGATTTTCTGGGCGGGGAAAAAGAGTCTTGCCGAGGAGTTTGTCGGCGGATTTTTTGATACGTCCCGTGATTCCGGAGATGATTCTACGCGCAAGAAAATCGCTCTGCTTCTCAAGTGTTTCCGGGATGGCAGGATTCCAGACCGGATGCCCGATTTCGACTCGGATGTGCCTTTTTATGTGCTGGGGTTGTCTGTCAATGTGACCCGTTGTGTGGTTCGCTTCTTCTATACTTCGACAGTCGGAGAACTGTTTGAACACTTCAGCCGTCACTTCCGCGATATGGCTCTGGAACGCCGTTTCGAGAACGATCCCGAATTTCCGACGGTCCGGCAGATTCTGGATCAGACCTGTGTGCTGAAAGGCAGTTTTCCCGACCGGGACAGCATTCCAAAGAATCTGCCCGGCACGCTGTTTGACTCGATTCTGCGCGGGATTGATTACCCGGCAGGTGTTTACAACCGGATACTTCAGCGTCTCAAGCACGACCAGTATCAGGATTATATCAAGGTATCTTTTCTCAAGGCATTTTTAATACGTAACCATAACAAGGAGTTTAGTATGAGTCTAGACACAAGTATTACTGATCCGGCTTATCTTTGCGGGCGTCTTTTTGCAGTTCTGCAAAATACGCAGCAATGGGCGTTGAAAGATATAAAGACAGGTATTCGAGATAGTTTTTATGCCGCAGCTTCAAGTCGTCCCGGCATTGTTTTTCCACGGCTCCTCCGGCTTTACTCGCATCATCTCGGCAAACTTCCCACAGGCGCCAAGATTGCCCGCGATTCCCTGATGCAGGAGATCATCGATAAACTGGGGCATACCTATCCTATGAACCTGAGTCTTGTGGATCAGGGCACTTTTTCGATCGGTTATTATCAGCAGATGCAGGCTTTCTTCCAGAAAGCGGATAAAAAAGAGACCGGCTCCGAAGGTGAGAATACAAAAGAAGAAACAAAGTAATTTTCAGATAACACAAAAAAAGAGGAGATAGAGCCATGACACGTTACGATTTCATGTTCGTTTTTGATGCGAAGAATGCAAATCCGAATGGAGATCCCGATGCCGGGAACATGCCGAGAATT
This sequence comes from Lentisphaeria bacterium, assembly GCA_019408975.1. Lineage (GTDB taxonomy): Bacteria > Verrucomicrobiota > Lentisphaeria > Victivallales > UBA1829 > UBA11452. The sequence continues at coordinate 18,051 of DXVA01000002.1, forward strand.
GATCCGGAAACAGGAAAAGGCGTAATTACGGATGTCTGCCTGAAACGCAAGATCCGTAATTATGTTCAGTTGAAATATCAGGATGGCGTGAATCACCGGATCTATTTCAAGGATGCCGTTGTTTTGAATAACATGCACAAGGAGGCTTATGATGCCGTCGGATTGCCACCTTCCAATAAACTTCCGAAAGATTTGAAAAAGGCGCGTGAACTGACGGCTTTCATGTGCCGGAACTTTTATGACATCCGTGCATTCGGCGCGGTCATGACAACCGATGTCAACTGCGGGCAGGTCCGTGGCCCGGTCCAGTTGTCTTTTGCGAATTCGCTGGATCCGATTTTCATTGCGGAACATGCAATCACCCGCAGTTCCGTCACGAATGAAAAGGATGCTGTCAACAAGGAGCGTGAGATGGGGCGCAAATATACGATTCCTTATGGCCTGTATGTTGCTTACGGATTCGTGAATCCCCGTCTTGCGGCTGAGACCGGATTCAATGAAGACGATCTGGCTCTGCTGTGGGAAGCTCTGGAAAAGGCATTCGAGTTCGACCAGTCCGCGGCACGCCCTGCCGGCAGCATGGCAGCACGCAAGCTGATTGTGTTCAAGCATGAAAGCGAACTCGGAAATGCGCCGTCCCATAAACTGTTCGAGCTTGTAAAGATTGCACGTGCGAACGATCCGAAGGCGCCGCCGAGAGCTTTCGAGGACTATGCGGTTGCAATCGACAAGGAACATTGTCCGAAAGGCGTGACGATCGAAGAACTGATCTGAATGGTTTCTGCTGCCTGGAAAAGGAAGATGCGTCTTGTCTGGATGTATCTTCCTTTTTTTTACCTGCTGAATGAGGTGTGTTATTATGTATTCTGAAGATGATTATATTATGATTTCCGCACTTCAGCATTATCTGTTTTGCCCGCGGCAGTGCGCTTTGATTCATCTGGACCGGTATTGGAGCGAAAATCTGCTGACTGCTTCAGGGCGTGTGATGCATGAACGGGTGGATACTCCCGGCAGGCGGCATAATCCGAATTGCAGGATTGAATATTCGGTTCCGCTCTGCTGCCGCCGCCTCGGAATCTGCGGGACTGCCGATCTGGTGGAGTATCATAAAAAGCCGGGCGGGAGTTTTGAGCCGTCCGTCGTGGAGTATAAATTCGGGAAGCCGAAGGAAAATCGCTGTGACGAGGTTCAGCTTTGCGCCCAGATGTTCTGTCTGGAGGAAATGACGGGCTGTTCCATTGCATCCGGGGCTATTTATTACGGTCGTACAAAGAAACGCCATGATGTGATCTTTGACCCGGAACTGCGTGCATTGACCGAACAGATCATCGGTGCGGTTCATTCACTGATTTCTTCGGGGAAGATACCGCCGCCCGCTTACAGGAAACATGCCTGTGAAAGCTGTTCGCTGTTTGAATACTGCCGTCCGCTGGATTCCTTGCAGGTGGAACAATATCTGGAGACGATCGAATGAAAAAATTATTGAATACTCTGTTTGTAACCACGCAGGGAACGTATCTGCGGAAAGAGGGACAGGCGGTTGCGGTCAATCAGAACAAAAAGACGATCATGCGCCTGCCGCTGCATAATCTGAACTCGATTGTTGTTTTCGGGCGGGTTCTGGTTTCGCCTTATCTGATGCATTTCTGTTCCGAAAACGATATCTTTATCGCGTTTCACCGGGAGGACGGACGTTTTCTCGCGCGTGTGGAGGGTCCAGTTTCCGGTAACGTCCTGCTGCGCCGCGAGCAGTTCCGTGCGGCTGATTCTCCTGCACGTTCCGCCGCCGTGGCTCGCAATATCT
>DXVA01000002.1:19867-24592 GCA_019408975.1 Lentisphaeria bacterium
GGCAAACAGCAAACAGGTGCTTCAGCGTTTCCTGCGCGATCATGCATCGCCGGAAAACCGGGCGCTTGAGGATGCCGCATCTTATTTGAAAGCGCTGATGCGGAAGCTTGCACACGGACACGAATGGGATCTTGAGCTGCTGCGAGGAATGGAGGGCAGCGGGGCGGAACGCTATTTCTCCGTTTTTGACGCTCTCATCAGAAATGAGTCGGCTGATTTCCGGTTTTCCGGGCGCAGCAGACGCCCCCCGATGGACCCTGTCAATGCGCTGTTGTCCTTTGCATATGCTCTGCTCGGCAATGAAATGGAATCCGCCCTGGAGTCCGTTGGGCTGGACCCTGCGGTCGGTTTTCTGCATCGTGACCGTCCGGGGCGGGCGTCCCTGGCATTGGATCTGCTGGAGGAATTCCGGGCTTTTCTCGGGGATCGCCTGGTGCTTTCTCTATTGAACCTGAAGCAGTTGAAGCCCGGAGATTTTGAATACGGCGGCAATGGCGCGGTGAAGCTGAAGGACCACGGGCGCAAGACGTTTCTGAGCGCTTATCAGGCTCGTAAGAAAGAGCTGATCGTTCATCCCTTTACGGGTGAAAAAGTCGAGATCGGCCTGTTGTTCTTCATTCAGGCGCGCCTGCTTGCCAAACACCTGCGGGGAGAACTGCCGCAGTATCCGCCGTTTGTATGGAGGTGAACGATGCTGATTATTGTGAGTTATGACGTCTCGACGCTGACGAAAGAAGGGCGCAAACGCCTGCGTCATGTCGCCAAAATCTGCCAGAGTTACGGCCAGCGGGTTCAGAATTCAGTTTTTGAGTGTGAACTGGATCATTCCCGGTGGGTGAAAGTGAAAGCGGAACTTCTGAATGAGATCAATTTGCAGGAGGACAGTTTGCGCATTTATCTGCTGGGCAACCACTGGCATGGGCATAAGGAACATTTCGGCACGAAGAAGACCTTTGATATTGCGGATGATGTCTTACTGGTTTGAGCGAGCGTCCTCCGAATTCTACGCTGTCCGGCGATCATTTGAATTGAAGTTCATCGGGATGGAATCTATCATTTTCGAGCAGGGAACGTGCGGCGGAAAAATTGACTGGAGAAAGATGCACTGCCGCGCGGGTGACGCGGCAGTGTCGAGCAGCCTCAAATCCTCGACAGGTGCAGGAGAATGAACTTGGCAGAAGTCAGTAGAGGGAGTAAACTGTGCTTCCGTCCAAAACATCTTTTATAGCCTGTCGTCCCCCCCGATAAATGGGTGAAGGAAGTTGAGGTTGCGCATATTATACATTGAAAAAGCAGAATGTCAAGCATGTTTTGTGAATAAAAACACAATTTATTTTTCATATTTTATTTATTTGTGAATAAAATCACAAATAAGATTGCCGGGAAACAGACTTTTCTGCCTTTGATTGGAATGCTGCTGTCGACAGGAGTTCCAATGCGGGATTTGCCGCCGGATATGCCGGCACTCCTGTTTACGGAGCAAATGGCGCAAGGCATAACGGAAATGTAGACGGCTTGACTGGATTTGAGAAGGGATATCCCGCTGTGAACGGGGGAACGGACCCCGCATATAAAAAATGACCTTATTGCTTCAGTTGGCATAAGGTCATTTCATGAGCGGAGTCCCGCTTCAGTTTTTCTGTTTTGCAAGAAGTTCTTCCACTTCTTTTGCGCCGCTTTCATAGAATTTGCATTCTTCCGGTTCCAGTTCGCGAAGCAGCCGCAGGAACTCGCCGGCATGGACACGCTCTTCATCGGCGATATCCAGCAGAACGGCTTTGGCTTTTTCGCAGTCGATGGAATCGACAAGCTGCGTGTACAAACCGATTGCCTCATACTCGGCGGCGATCATGAAACGGATCGCGCGGATCAGCTCGCTTTTGGTGAGTTTTGCGCCGGCTTTGGATGACGGCAGAGATGAACAGAATTCAGGCATGATATTACCCCCCTTTTATGTTTTTGCATACTCCGGCGGTTCCGGAATATTTGATTCCCCGTCATTATTATAACCTTCCTGAATCATTTTACAAGCGGAAAAATATGAAAAACAGTCATATTTTATTTGATATCAAAGAATTATGCTGATTTTTATGCGATGCTTTTTTCTCCGCCGCCGATTTGAAAAAAAAGATTGCGCGAGTAAATTAACTGCGTTATGGAAATTTGAAAAATCAACAGGAAGGATAAAGAACATGTTCTTTGAAGAAACATTCAGGTGGTATGGACCGGAAGATCCGGTTTCTCTTGCATACATCCGCCAGGCGGGTGCGACCGGTGTTGTAAACGCATTACATTCCCTTGCCCCGGGAATTGTCTGGACCGAGGACGCGATTCGCGAACGCTGCCGCATCATCGAGGATGCCGGGCTTACATGGAGCGTGATTGAAAGTCTGCCGGTTCATGAGGACATCAAGACGGGTGCGCCGACTGCCGCGCAGCTGATCGAGAACTACAAGACCTCTATCCGCAACCTCGGCAAAGTGGAGAACGGCCCCCGCGTCATCACCTACAACTTCATGCCCGTTCTGGACTGGATTCGCACCGACCTCCACCACAAACTGCCGGACGGTTCCGAGACGCTTTATTACGACCAGAAGCAGTTTGCCGCGTTCGAAGTCTTTATTCTTCAGCGCAAGGGCGCCGAAAATGATTATACGCCTGAACTGCTCAAGAAAGCCGAAGAATATTACAAAGGGCTTTCCAAAGCTGAAATTGATGATCTGACAAGCACTCTAATTGATAATTTCCCCGGGTTCAAAGGGGTCAAGCTGGACGATATCCGCGCGATGCTCAGGAAATATGAAGGGTTTACGAGAGAACGCCTTGAGGAGAACCTTCATAACTTCCTCAGCGCGGTTGTGCCTGTGGCGGAAGAAAACGGCTGCTATATGGTGATTCATCCCGACGATCCGCCGCGCTCCATCCTGGGACTGCCGCGCATTTTCAGCAATATCAAGGATGTCCGCAGGCTCCTCAAGGATGTGGACAGTCCCGCGAACGGCGTCTGCTTCTGTTCCGGCAGTTTCAGCGCAAGCAAGGACAACGATGTCGTGGCGATGTTCAAAGAGTGTGCCGACCGCGTTCACTTCATGCACATGCGTAGCACGCAGCATGAGGGCGACGGAAACTTCTTTGAAGCGAATCATCTGGAAGGCAGAGTCGATATGTATGAACTGATGAAGGCGCTCTGCGATGAACAGGTCCGGCGGAAAAATGCGGGACGGAAGGACTGGCGTATTCCGGTGCGGCCCGATCACGGGCACCGCATGATGGACGATCTGGAGAAACCGGATTCCCCGAACCCCGGCTACACCTGTCTCGGACGTATGCGCGGGCTTGCCGAACTTCGCGGTTTGGAGCTTGGCGTCATGCGCGCCTTCCATCCGGAACAGCTCAAAAAGTAAACGGAATCCTCCGCTGTGCGAAGCTGTGTTTCTTCCGGGGACACGGCTTCGCAGGTGTCCGTGCCAGAGACGCCGGATTTCATAATTCAGGCTTCGGTTTTTCTGCAAATCAATTTGAAAATTGCCGGTCGGATTGTATATTTACGTCTGGTGTGGAACGAAACTGCAAAGGTGCGAAGAATATGTCGAAGCTGGTCAGGCTGAGTCTTTCATTGGAAGACACACTGTTGGATAAATTGTCCGTTCTGGTTCAGGACGGCGGTTATGAGAACCGTTCGGAGTATATCCGGGACCTGATTCGTGACCAGATCGCACGCAGGCAGTGGATTTCCGGCGGTGAAGTGGTCGGCACATTGACACTGGTTTACAATCACCATCGGCGCGGGCTGACGGAAAAACTGGTGGATTTGCAGCATCATTGCCACTGTCATGTTCTGGCTTCGACGCATGTTCACCTGAGCCATGAAATCTGTGTGGAGATGATCATGATGAAAGGTTGCGGAACGGAGATTGAAGAACTTGCCAATGCAATGAGGCGCCTGAAAGGAGTGCTCAAAGCGGAGCTTGCCGCAGGAGCCGCGGGGGAATTCACCGCCTGAAACCGGGCGTTTTTTTTACGGTTCCGGTATTACGAAAATAAAAAACGTAATAATTTTCAGGAAAACGGTTTGACTTACAGCTGCTCTAAGGTGTATCTTAGAGACGGAAAGAATTCAGAGAAAGGAACGGAAGAACGGATAAGTATGGAAAATCAACAGGAAAAAGTTCTGAGCCGGGGAAGCTGGAAAAGGCGGGAAAAGAGGGGATTTACCCTGATAGAGCTCCTGGTCGTGATTGCGATTATCGCCATTCTTGCGGGAATGCTTCTTCCTGCTTTGGGGGCGGCGCGGGAAAAGGCGAGAAGCATTCTCTGCCTGAACAATCTCAAACAGATCGGAATTGCAAATAATATGTATGCCGACGATAACGGCGACCACTGTGTCCCCTACACGACGGTTCCCGGTACCGGGAGGCAGAAACTCGGTGACTACTGGTGCGGAGTGCTGACCTCCGATGGCTATGACCTGACCGACAGTCCCCTGCTGGGCAATTATTATGGAAATACGACCGGAGTTATGGTCTGCCCCTCATCCTATGAGAAAATCGCCGATATTACAAAGGCGGAAAACGGCGGCGGATATGGATACAATGCCAAATGGTTTGGCGGGTATGACTGGTACCGCGGAGAAGCGATTCCGTTTTACAAGCGCTCATCGATGCGGAACATCGCCAATACCATTGTGTTCGGCGACTGTGCCAGTTCCGGGAAATCCAGTTCTGC
>DXVA01000002.1:24692-26905 GCA_019408975.1 Lentisphaeria bacterium
TCGCCAATACCATTGTGTTCGGCGACTGTGCCAGTTCCGGGAAATCCAGTTCTGCCCGGTATACGGCATATATGTACGGCAAGGTCATGCCGGACGGCGTTACGCAATACTCGAATAAAACCAGCGGGACGGCTCATTTCAGACATGCCAGGCGCAGTAATGTCACCTGGGGAGATGGGCATGCGAGCAATGAGCCGATCGGAACTTTGAATTTAAGCCATCCCTGCGCCATTGCCGCGAAGGTCGGTTTTGTCGGTTCCGCGACGACGGATCTTTATAATCCGATGCGTACAAGCGACGAATGCAGCGATATGTAATCTGCAAGGGAAACTGTTTTCATGCCTGAATTGAAACCTGAAATCATCGGATTGCTGGTCGGATTAAGTTTTTCGATTGCCGTATTTGCATTCAAAACGGCGGTCGGGGAGTTTTATTTTCTTACCGGCAGTTTCCGGCGAAAGGAAAAATTTCTTTTCCTTTCCGTGTCCACGGTTATCTACGGAATTCTTTTCGCCGCGGCATTTGCGGTGAACTCCCTGCTGCGGGAAAAATCATTGTTCCTGATCCGGAACCATAATTTTTTTCAGGCAGGGATTGTGCTTCACCTGATCGTTGCGGCAGGCTTTTTCCTGTGGGGGGTTCTTCTGCTGACGGCGGAAAGAGAGCATCACAGGACACGTTGCTGGTGGCTGCTGGTGATTCCGTGCCCTGTCTGTGCCTCTGCGATTTTTCTCGCTTCGGCGTTTGCGGAACTGCTCCTGCCGGATTCCGGGTGGATTGTGCGCCTGTTTGTGCCCGGCGTGTTCTTTCTGGTCAATTTTTCCGTGCTCGGGATTTTGAGTGCCGCAGTCCGTAAGGGCGGTCTGGAGCCGCGCAATCTGACGGGGAGGCTGATGCTGTTTGTGGGGCTTTACTTTGCCGGTCTTCTTCTGCTGGTTCCGAATTTCGACCGGATTGAGCAGATGTACCGTGTTGTGGCTGGAAGCGGAAACGGAGGCAGGGCAAGTTATCCGCTTATCGTTTTTCTCGGAATCCTGCTGACTGCCGGATGGCTGTTTCAGATTTATAAAAATGCAACGCGACAGAAATGTAGGCCTGTTCGCAAAGGAGTGGAATGATGGTGTTTTTCGATCTGCTGAAAACGTTTATTTTTCTGGTGTCAAGCATATTGCTTTATCCGGTGCTGATTCTGTTGAGTGCCTCGGCTGTTTATATCATCTGGGCAGCCGGACGTTTTCTCGGAGAGTGGATGGAGCGCGCGCGGTGCGGAGGATTTGACCCGGCGAAAGATTCTCCGCTGGAGTTCCGTTTCCCGTTTCCTGTCCGCCGCTACCGGGAGATGCTGAAGCTGCTGGACCTGCATGATGATGCGGCGGTGGCGTATCTGATGCGGCAGACCATTGCCGAGCGGCAGGGATCTCTGGAAAAATATAAGATACTGATCCGCCTGGACCCGGCGCTCGGGCTTCTCGGGACTTTGATTCCGATGGGGACGGCGCTGGCGGGTGTCGGAAACGGGGAGATCAATCTGGTCAGCGCGGAGCTTGTCGTCGCGTTCACGACAACCGTGGTCGGGCTTGCGGCGGGAAGCATTGCCTTTCTGATTCATTCCGTGAAGCGCCGCTGGGTCGCTTCCGACATTCGCCAGATCGAATACATCACGGAGGTAATGACTCGATGAGGTTCATGCGGAATACGGAACATGGCGAAGATGGTTTCGATGACGATCCGATGTCGTCGGTCGGCAATCTTTTCGATATTGCGCTGGTGTTCATTGTCGCCCTGCTGTTTGCGCTGATGGCGACGTTCGGCAAAGAGTTTTTTGAAGGAAAGACTGCGGCGAAAGTGGATTCCTCCGGAAAGATCGAGATCATCACGCGGCAGGGCAGGGAGGTAAAATCTCTGAAACAGTCGGATGAAAAGTCCGAAGGCAGGGGCGTGCGCCTCGGAACTGCATACCGTCTGGAGGACGGCACCACGATTTATGTCCCGGAGGAGTGATGAGATTCCTGCTGGTTTTACTGACATTGCTTGCTTTTTCTCTCTGCGCTGCGGAAAAGCGTGTTCTCTACCTTGCGGGGGAATCGAATACGGCAGCTGCGAAACGCGCATTCCGCAGCATGGAACTTCCGGAAGCGATCCGGTTTCTTGTGATCCCCGATGCTTCGGACCGCCGGCTGCTTGAGACGGAAATCGCCGGAGCCGACCTGATC
>DXVA01000002.1:26915-47644 GCA_019408975.1 Lentisphaeria bacterium
ATTCCGCGATGCCCTCGCCGCCTCCGCGCGCCTCGGTGAAACGAAAATCTATCTGTTGGGAACGGAACATCTCCGCCCGAGAATCCCGCGGAAGCTGCTGGGGCACATCAACTTCCCTATGGAGAAGGCTGTGGCTGAATACCGGAGCAGTCTTTCTCCGCGGAATATGCGGAACCTGATCCGGTACCTGATTCACAAGGAACTTGATTCCTCCGTGACTTTCGAGCCGCCGCAGGTCAAGGAGAAAGCGGGGCTGATCGACCCGTTTACCGGAAAATCCTATTCTTCTTATCGCACCTACCGGAAAGCGCGTCCCGAAGCGAACGGAAACGGACGTGCCGTCGTGATGATTTATTCCGCCGGAAATACGCCGGAGGAGACCGCTCTTCTGCGCCCGCTGGCGGATGCGTTGGAAAAGCGCGGCATCGAAACGACTTATGCGTTCGGTGACGAGGTGGCACTGATCCGTAATTTTCTGCTGGACGGGAACGGCAGGTCCCGTTTCGACATTGCGATTGCATTTTCCTTCAAGTTCAAAGCGGGACTCGGCGAGCCGTTGAAGAACGCGCTTGCCGATCTGGACATTCCCGTCATCAATGCGCTGAAACTTTACCGGCAGACCTCGGATGAATGGGAGAAGTCCGTGCAGGGTATGAATAACTTTTCCGTGGCTTTCGCCATGATTGCGCCGGAGGTGTCGGGGCTCATCGAACCGACGCTTCTTATCGGGCGGAAAACGGAGAATGGAGTTGTGAAGGAGTTTCCGATGTCCGGCAACATGGAGCGTCTGGCGGAGCGGGCGGCGAAATGGGTGTCTTTGCGGAAGAAGGCAAACAGGGAAAAGCGTGTGGCGCTGTTCTTCTATCATCCCGAGGGGGGAAAACAGTCGATCGGGGCGAGCTACCTGAATGTGCCGCGTTCGATTGTCAATATTGTCCGCGCGCTTCACCGGAACGGTTATCATTCTGGCGGACTCGAAACACTGGGCGAAAAAGCTTTGACGGATTGTCTGGTTGCCGGAGTCCGCAATGTCGGCAGCTGGGCGCCGGGGGAACTTGACGAACTGATGAAAGCCGGAACATATGCCGAAGTCCCGTTTGAGCAATACCGACGCTGGTTTTCGGCGCTTCCGCAGACGTTTCAGGATTCCGTGGTTCAGGAATGGGGCGCGCCGGAAGATTCAAAGATCATGACGAAAAACGGCAGATTCGTCATCCCGGTCCTTCTCCGCGGAAATCTGGCTGTCCTGCCGGAGCCGATGCGGGGATATCTCGGTGACGTCAATAAGCTTTACCATTCCAGAACGCTTGCACCGCCGCATCAATATGTGGCTGTTTACCTCTACTTGCGTCATGTTTTCCGTGCAGATGCCGTGATCCATCTGGGGCGGCACGGTTCGCAGGAATGGCTTCCCGGCAAACAGCTCGGGCTTTCCGACGCCTGCGCCCCGGCGGTTCTCGGCGGCGATATGGTGAGTCTTTACCCTTATATTTCCGACGGCATAGGGGAGGGCATTCTGGTGAAACGGCGCGGCGCGGGGGTGATCCTTTCCCATTTGACTCCTGTGCTCGGCAGTGCCGGAATCCAGTCGGAACAGCGGAAACTGGCGGCTCTGATTCAGGATTACCAGAGTGTCGATCCCAACAGGAAAAACGCGGTTTTCGCGGAATTGAAAAAAGCCGCGGAATCCGGCGGATTTCTCCGCGATGCGGGAATTGCGGAGCTGAATACGGAAAACCTTCATCACTTGCAGCATTATCTGGAAGACCTGCTCCAGTCCGCGCTTCCGTTCGGATTGCACAGTTACGGCGCTTCGCCCGGCGGGAAAGAGATGGAACGCATGCTGGAGCTTTCCGGGAAGAAAGGAAAAGAACGGGAGCGTCTGCGTTCTCTGCTGCTGCGTTCCGGTTCCGATGAATTGAATTCCCTGCTTGCCGGCCTTGCAGGGCGCTTCATCCCGCCGGGGCTTTCTGGTGATCCGGTCCGTTCTCCTGAATCCCTGCCTGTCGGACGCAACTTTTACGGTTTTGACCCCGATAAATTTCCGACCCGCATCGCCTTTGAGAATGCACGGAAGGCGGTGGAAAAACTGATTGCGGATTACCGTGCGGCACATGACGGGGCTTATCCCGCGAATACGGCGATTGTGCTCTGGGCGGGAGAGAGCGTGCGGACGGGCGGGCTCAACGAGAGCATTCTCCTGCATCTGATCGGCATGGAGCCGGAATGGGATGAAAACGGCAGAATCCGTGTTTTCCGCCCGGTTCCCGCGGCGCGGCTGAACCGTCCGCGGCTGGATGTGACCGTCACGACGTCGGGAGCTTACCGTGACCAGTTTGCCGGGTTGCTGGCGAAGCTGGACACGGCGCAGAGAAACGCGGCGAAGCTGACGGATGTGGAAAATTTCATTGCCGCTCACAACCGGGCGTCCGTAAGGGAACTGATGCGTCAGGGGGCAACTGAATCGGAAGCAGTCCGGCAGGCTTCGCGCAGGATTTATTCTCCCGCGCCGGGGACTTACGGCGTGGGTGTCAACCGGCTGGCGGGAGCTTCCGGCGTGTGGGAGTCGAACACGGAAATTGCACAAATTTATCTGGAGCGGATGAGCCACGGCGTCAATGCCGACGGGACATTCGGGGAAGCCGGAAACGGATTGAGGGCGCAGCTGAAAACCGCTTCGATTGTTCTGCACTCCCGCAGTTCCACGCTTTACGGCGTGACGGATATCGACGACATGTTCCAGTATCTCGGCGGTCTTGCCCTTGCCGTCCGCACGCAGAGCGGCAGGGCGCCGGAACAGCTGATCCTCGACAACCGGAATGCGTCGTCCATCCGGCTGACTCCGCTGAAACGCTTTATCGCGGCGGAACTCCGGTCCCGTTCCCTGAATCCCGAGTGGATCTCCGCACAGCAGAATGAGAACTATGCCGGGGCGCGGATGATCGCGCGGACGGTTGACAATCTCTGGGGGTGGCAGTCGGTGACGCCGGAGAATATTGATCCTTCTCAATGGAATGAGCTGTATGAGGTTTATCAGAAAGACCGTTACCGGCTTGGGCTCCGCAGGTTTTTCCAGCAGGAGAACGCCTGGGCGGAACAGTCGGTTTCCGCACGGATGCTGGAGGCTGTCCGCAAGGAGTTCTGGAATGCCCCGCAGCAGGTCAGGGCGGAACTGGCGCGGAATTATGCGCAGAGCGTGATCGACAACGGCGTCGCCTGCTGCGACCACACCTGCAACAATCCGCTTCTGCATCAGATGGTGGTCAACCTGATCTCCGTTCCCGGAGTGATGACGCCGGAAAATGTCGCAAAATTCCAGCTTGCGGTGGAGCGTGCGGCGGCGCAGAAGCTCTCGGAGCAGATACAGGAGCGCCGCAGCCTGCAGGCTGGATTGAAACAGTCACCGCCGCAGCAGGAGAGCGCACCCCGCCGGAGCCCGGAACTGCATCCGGTCAAAGGTTATAAGCTGGAACAGGCACATGATGAAAAAACGCGGATGAGTTCTTCCGGCATCCGCTGGATTTCCATTCTGGCGCTGCTGGCGCTGACTGGAGTTTTTCTTGCCGGGACGCGGCAGGAAAGACAATAATGTTCTTTTGGGAACGGTCCGGTCTTATTTGACGGCAAGCATTCTTTCGATCGGCAGGACCGCACGTGCCATCAGTTCCGGCGGCAGTTCGATCACATTGCGCATTTCCGCAAGTGTGTCCGCGACCTCCTGAAGTGTGATCTTCTTCATGTTCGGACAGAGCATTTCCGGTTTCAGCGGGAAAAATTCCTTTTCCGGGTTTTCTTTCGCAAGCCGATGCAGAATCCCGGTTTCCGTTCCGATGATGAACTGCCTGTCCGCCGATTCGCGCACGAAACGGAGAATTCCGCCGGTGCTGAGCGCTTCATCCGCCTCCGCCACGATTTCCGGGCGGCATTCCGGATGAACCAGCACTTTCGCTTCCGGATGCTCCCTGCGCGCCTCGCGGATCATTTCCACGGTCACTTTATTGTGTGTCGGGCAGAATCCCTGCCAGAGTTCCATGGGGCGGTTCAGCTTGTTCATCATGTTTGCGCCGAGATTGCGGTCCGGCAGGAACATGATTTTTTTGTCTGCGGGAATGGAGCGGATGATTTTTTCAGCATTGCCGGAGGTGCAGCAGATATCGACCTGCGCCTTGACTTCGGCGGTGCTGTTCACATACGCCACGAGAACCGTGTCCGGATTCGCCTTTTTGTATGCGGCGACTTCGGACGGGTCCGCCATGTCCGCCATCGGGCAGCCGGAATAAAGATTGGGCAGGAGAACGGTCGAATGAGGCGAGAGGAGCTTTGCGGTTTCCGCCATGAAACGGACTCCGCAGAAAACGATGACGCCCGCCTTGAGTTCTTTGGCTTTGATGCTCAATTCAAGAGAATCGCCCGTGAAATCGGCAATGTCCTGAATATCGCTGGTGACATAATTGTGTGCGAGTATGACGGCATTGCGCTCCTTGCGCAGTGTTGCAATTTCTTCTGCAAGTGTCAACATGGTTCATTCCCCTGCATTGTTTACGGTTTTCCGGTAATATACTCCTTGAAAAGAAAATTAAAAGCTGTATTTTATATTTCACGACTATTTCGGTAATATTTGGAAAGAGGTGCCCCATGACCGATCATGAACTCGAAAGACTGCTCAGCCTTACTGATCCCGGCGATCTCAGCCGCCTTTATGGCGACGCCTATCGGATGAAGCTGAAATACATCGGGAAAAAGGTAAGCATCCGCGGCCTGATCGAGATCAGCAACATCTGCCGGAAAAACTGTTATTACTGCGGCATCCGCAGCGGAAACCGGAATGTGAAGCGGTTTCGGATTTCCCGGGAGGAGATCGTCGAAACCGCATTGTGGGCATACCGCCACCGTTTTGCGTCTCTTGTCCTGCAGTCGGGAGAGGTGATGTCGGACGAGTTCACGGAGTTTATCGAAAGCATTGTGCGTGAAATCTGCGCAAAGACGGACCATCAGGCGGGAATCACGCTTTCCCTCGGAGAACAGTCGCCCGAGGCCTACCGCCGCTGGAGGGAGGCGGGCGCAACGCGTTACCTGCTCCGTATTGAGGCGTCCGATCCGGAGCTTTATGCGAAACTGCATCCGGCGGATCACAGTTATGAGGCGCGCGTGGCATGCCTGCGTTCTCTCCGGGAACTGGATTATCAGGTCGGAACGGGTGTCATGATCGGGCTGCCCGGACAGACCGTGAAGCATCTGGTGAAAGATCTGCGTTTCTTTCAGGAGCATGACATTGACATGATCGGCATGGGACCTTATATCCCGCATGAAGATACGCCCCTCGGCGCCGGAATGACCCTTACAGATGAATACCGGAAACATCAGCTGGCACTCGGATTGAAGATGATCGCCTGTGCGAGACTGCTGCTGGAGGATGTGAACATCGCTTCGACGACCGCGCTTCAGGCGCTGGACCCGAAAGGGCGGGAGCTCGGGCTTCTCGCCGGCGGGAACGTCATCATGCCGAATGTCACGGATACTTCATACAGAAAAAGTTACCAGCTTTATGCCGGAAAGCCTGGAATCAATGAGAGTTCGGATCAGAGCCTTGAAGCACTGACCCGGAGCATCGACGCCGTCGGGGAAACGATTCTCTGGGATCTCCGCGGAGATTCCAAACACTATTTCCGCAGGCATGGAAAATAGGCGGGGTCAGATGCAGTAATCGAAATAGTCGCCTCCGCCGTGTTTCTCCCTGTATTTCCCGATGATGTCCTGAAGCGTGATTTTCGCCATGCTCCGGCGGATTTCCTCATTCAGGGAACACCAGATTTCCCGTGCGGCGCACTCCTCGGTGACTTTGCATGATTTCGGGTGGCATACGCAGTTGACGATGGATACGGGCCCCTCCATGACTTCGAGTATTTCCAGGAGAGTCAGGTTCTTCGGATACCGTGCGATCCGGTATCCCCCTTTTGCCCCGCGGATGGATTTGACCATTCCCGCCTTGCGTAATTTGATGATGAGGCGGCTGATATATTTTTCGGATATCTGCTGCGAGTCCGCGATCTGATGGATCATGCGCGGTTTTTCTCCGGCATTCAGAGCCAGGTCCAGCATAATGCGCAGTCCGTATCTTCCCTTCGTCGAAATTTTCATGATACACACTCCCCGGTAAATCATACTTTCCCGGTAGTTAATATGACTGGAATCCATGATTTTGCAACCGGAATGCGAAATAAAAAACGGAATAAAAGCTCTGCGGCGGCGCGCTGTGTTTCCCTTTGGGCGCAGAGGTTTGCGGAAAACGTTCCGCGCAGTTCACGGGAAACGGATCAGTCGGCATTGCCGAGGAGAACGGCAAACTTGCGGCGGTCCTCATCCGGCGCAATGACTGCAAGCAGGTCGCCGTCGAGGAAAATGAATTTTTCATCCGGATTCGGAATCATGTCGTTGCCGCGGATCACGCCTACGATATGTATGTTGCCGATCTCTTTGAATTTACCGGAGAATGTGCGGTTGGCAAGTTCGGAATCCCTGCCGATTTCCATCCATTTGAAATCCACCATGCTGACGAAGGAATTCAAATTGTCGCTCCGCTTTGCATCGCTCTGGCTCAGCATCAGCGGCGTGGAATACTGATCGCGCATCTTCTGGAGATTGTTCTGTATCTGGATCATGGAATAATCCAGTTTGTGAAGTGCAAGGCGCGAGAGATCCAGACCGAGTTCAAAAACGGGGCGCATGACATCGAATACTTTGTATTCGTGCATCGCGTCCGCTTCTTCCTGTGAGTAAGCCTGCGAGACGATCTTGATATCGGGATTCAGCAGGCGGGCATTGCGTATGGTGTCGGTATTGAGTTTGAACTCCTGCGCTGCCGCGATGATCATCCTGGCGCGTCCGACCGCCGCCGCTTTCAGGATTACCTCCTCCGAAGGGGAGCCGAAAATACATTCAAAGCCGTCTTTGCGCATGTCGTTGAACAGGAAATAATTCGGTTCTATGATGATGTAAGGCAGTTCGAAATGTTCCATCACCTTTGCCACCACCCTCTGGACGCGCCCGCCTCCGGCGAGGATGATGTGATTCGTCAGTGCCGGTTCGGGCATGTTGAATGTGTTCATGACCGCAGTCGGAAAGTGCTTCCGGAGATAGTCATATGCGGGAGCCGTAAGCGAGGAGACCGGCGGGCCGAACACCATGGAACAGATCACGGTGCAGAGCATCAGCATGTAAAGATCCTGCGTGAGAATTCCCGCCGCATAGCCGGAACTGAGGACGATGAATGCGATTTCCGAAGTCGGGAACATGCCGAAGAACATGGCGGCGGGAATTACGTTGCGGTATTTGAACAGCCATGCGAGAACCGCAAGGAAAAACGTGCGGCTCAGCCCCGTGAGCACGACCAGCAGCAGGATCACCCAGAAATGTTTCATCAGGAACGGGACATTCATCAACATGCCGATGGAAACGAAAAACAGCATGCTGAACAGGTCGCGCACCGGGAGCATCTCATAAAGCGCCTTCTTGCCGTAGTCGGAACCGTTCAGCAGAATTCCCGCCATGAAGGCGCCGAAGGAGAAAGTCAGGCACATTTTGTCCGCAAGAAAACCGATTCCCAGACTGATGACCGTCACGCAAAGCAGAAACAGCTCCTGCGAATTCCATGAGGATACATGCCGGAGTATCGGCGGGATGATGCGCGGCCCGACCAGAAACAGCACCGTGACGAATGCCGCGCCGATCCCGACCGGCTTCAGGGCGTTCATGAAACCTTCATTCAGGTTGTTGGCGTTCATGAGGAGCACCATCAGGGGAATGACGATCAGGTCCTGAACCAGCGAGACTCCGATCATGGAGCGCCCGGAGAGCGTCATCATGCGGTTGTGCATGGTCAGACTCTTGAGCACGACCGCGGTACTGGTGGAGACGAATGCGGCGCTGGCGAACAGTGCCGGGTAGCCGGCGATCCCGAAAAAGCCTTTCAGGATGCCGAAGACACAGATGAGCGTGGCGAAAACCTGAATGATCGACCCCCAGATCGCCAGTTTCCTGACAGGGCGGATGTCGTCAAGCGAGAACTCAAGCCCCATGGAGAAAAGAAGCAGAGCCACGCCGATGTCGGAGAGCCCCTGCAACTGATTCTGGTCGATGACGATCCCGTTTGCACCGCTGTTGATGAGGCTGATCGTGACTCCGGCGAGGATATATCCGAGCAGGAGAGGCTGTCCGAGGCGTTTTGCGATCCCGCCTCCGATCAGCCCTCCGATCAGGATTGCCAGAAGTGCTGTTACGATGCTCATTTGCTATGGGTATTCATTTTTGCCGCCTGCAATAAAACAACGGGACGGAAGCTCATGCTCCTCATCCTACGGCGATTCCGCTGGGGAAATCGCCGCCGTCGATGGTTGCCAGCTTGAGCGTGTCGCCGGTTTTTGCGGCGAGAAGCATTCCGAATGACTCGATGCCGCGGATTTTCGCCGGTTTGAGATTTGCCACGACAATGATGATCTTGCCGACCAGTTCCTCCGGCTTGTAATGTTTCGCAATGCCGGAAACAATCTGGCGAGTTTCATTGCCGAGCTCGATTTTGAGCTTGAGAAGCTTGTCCGCACCTTCCACCTTTTCCGCTTCCAGGACTTTTGCCGTCTTCAACTGAGTCTTGAAGAATTCGACAATCGTGACCATGTCTTCTCCGACGGCAACGGCTTCAGTCCTGGCAGCTTCCGGCTTCGGCTTTGCCTTCTTGCCCTCCGCCTTGAGCTGCGCCATCGGGTCTTCAATGACGATTCTCGGGAAGAGCGCCTCGATGTCATGCACCTGCGTGCCGAATTCGAGTGTGCCCCATTTTTCGAGGCGTCCGCTGAAATCGGATTTTGCCGCGATGTCCTCGGGCAGTCCGAGTTTCATGCGGAACTCCTTCATTTTGCAGGGCATGACCGGAAGCAGGAGCCCCGATACAATGCGCAGTGTTTCGGAGGCGGTGTAAAGCACCGTCGCCAGCCGTTCCATGTTGCCCTGTTTGGCGAGGGTCCACGGAGCGGTCTTTTCCATATAGCGGTTCGCCGCGCGGACTACGTTCATGACATGTTCAAGCCCGCGGTCGATCTTCATGTTTTCGACTGCATTGCGCATGAGCCCGATGGAGGCGATCGCCTGGTCCTTGAGTTCAAGATCGACATCTTCAAGATCGCCCGGTCTGGGCACGCGCCCGTCGAAATATTTGATCGTGAGCTTGACGGCGCGGCTCAGCATGTTGCCGAGGTCGTTTGCAAGATCGCTGTTGTAGCGCTTGATGAAGGACGCCTGCGTGAAAGAGGCGTCGCTTCCGAGCACCATTTCCGCCATGAGGCAGTAACGGAATGCGTCCACGCCGAAAAGATTCATCATATCCATCGGGTTGACGACGTTGCCGAGCGACTTGCTCATTTTATCCTGTCCGCTGAGCCACCAGCCGTGTGCGAAAATGGATTTCGGCATCGGGAGCCCCATCGCCTTGAGCATCGTGGGCCAGTAAACGGTATGCGTAGTCAGAATATCCTTGCCGATCAGATGATGTGCGCCGGACCACCATTTGCGGAACTTTTCATCGTCCGTGCCGTAGCCGATGGCGGAAATATAATTGATCAGCGCATCGAACCAGACGTAGCAGACATAATCTTTGTCGAACGGCAGTTCAATGCCCCAGGACAGACGCGATTTCGGGCGCGAGATGCAGAGGTCTCCCAGCGGTTTGCGGAGAAAGCCGAGGGTCTCGTTGGAACGGTATTCCGGCATGATGAATCCCGGATGCGTCTTGATGTAGTCGATAAGCCAGTCCTGATACTGGCTCATCCTGAAGAAATAGTTGGATTCGACCAGCTTCGTCGTCGGGCGTTTGCATTCGGGGCAGAGCCCGCCTTCGAGCAGATCCTTTTCCGTGAAATAACGCTCGCAGGGGACACAGTAATGACCGGTGTACTCCGCCTTGTAGATGAGCCCCTTGTCGAAAAGCTCCTGAAGAATCTTGCAGACGATTTTCTTATGGCGCTCCTGAGTCGTGCGGATGAAGTCGCTGTTATGGATGCCGAGGCGTTTCCAGAGTTCCTGGAAACGGACCACGGTTTCGTCGCAGTGCGCGAGAGGAGCCATGTGGCGCTGTTCCGCTGCTTTCTGTACCTTCTGCCCGTGTTCGTCGGTTCCGGTCAGGAAGAAAGTGTCCTCTCCCATTGCCGCATGGAAACGGGTCAGGACATCCGCCAGCATGGTTGTGTAGGAGTGTCCTATATGCGGTTTGTCATTGACATAATAGATCGGCGTGGTTACATAATAGTTTTCAGACATGTTGGACTCCTCTCTTTTTTCATTGGGCCATAAGTGTTTAATATACTCCTCTTTTATGCCGGGGGCAAATGAAAAAGCTTGAAGATTTCGAAACAAACGGTTATATTTCATGAAAATTAATCGGTAATCTAACGAAAGACGGTGAAATAATGGATCATACGACAAAGTCTCGCAATGAAATCGACCGGAACATGACATGGGATCTTTCCCGGCTTTATGCCGGCGACGCACAGTGGGAAAAGGATTTTGCGGAAATCGACGATGGAGTGAAGGCGTTCCTGAAGTTCAAGGGGCGCCTTGCCGAAAGCCCCGAGACCCTGCTTGCGGCGTTTCAGGCGGATGACGAACTCGGGCTCGTGCTGGAACGTCTCTACGTCTATGCGCACCTGAAAGCGGATGAGGATACCGGAAATTCCGCAAACCGGGCGCGCCTCGACCGCATCAGCGCCAAACATGCAGAGATCGGCGGCGAATGCGCCTGGTTCCAGCCGGAGCTGATCGCGATGGACGAAAAGGTCTTTGAACGTTACTGCAACTCTCCGGCGCTGGCGTTTTACAAACGCACTCTTGACGAAATCGGCAAGGAACGCAAACATACGCTTTCCGCCGCCGAGGAACGTATTCTCAGCATGAGTTCTGACGTGCTCGGCACTCCCTATAAGACATTCTCCCTGCTGAACGACGCCGATCTCCGTTTCGGTGAAATTACCGGCGAGGACGGCACGAAAACGGAACTGACTCACGGCAACTACATCAAGTTTCTGGAATCCCCGAAACGCGAAGTCCGAAAGGCGGCTTTCGAGGCGACTTACGACACTTATGCCAGGTTCAGGAATACCTTTTCCTCCCTGCTTGACGCGAATTTCAAAACTTCCGCCCTGAGCGCGGAGCTTCATAAGTTCCCGTCTGCTCTGGAGGCTTCGCTGTTTGAAGACAACGTGCCGCTTTCCGTTTACAACGGGCTGATTGACACGATCCATGAGAATATGGGGTCCATTCATAAGTATTTCCGCCTGCGCGCCGAAAAGCTCGGGCTGGAAAAGCTGGATATGTATGACATTCATACGCCGCTTCTGCCGGAGTGCAAGATGGAGGTTGAATGGAAGGATGCCGTCCGATATGTGAAGGATTCCCTGTCCGTGCTCGGCGAGGAGTATCATTCCGCGATCGGCAATGCCTTTGAACAGCGCTGGATTGACATCCCCGAATGCCGCGGCAAGCGTTCCGGCGCCTATTCCAGCGGTTGTTACGGCAAGCCGCCCTATATCCTGCTGAATTATTCCGGCACGCTGGACAGCGTTTTCACGCTTGCGCATGAGCTCGGACACTCCATGCACTCCTACTTCTCCGACCGCAGCCAGGCGTTTCATTACGCATCCTACAAGATTTTCGTCGCAGAAGTCGCGTCAACCACGAATGAACTGCTGCTGCATCATCACCTGATGGAAAAGGCGCAGGATGACAGCGTCCGCGCATATCTTTTGAATCATCTTGCAGATGAGGTGCGCGGGACGGTCTTCCGTCAGACGATGTTCGCGGAGTTCGAGCGTGACATGTCCGCTCTTTCCGAGGGCGGCACGCCGCTGACCGCCGATCTGCTGTCTGAAAAATACTTCGCTTTGAACTCTCTGTATCACGGAGATGCCGTTTGCCCGGATGACCGGATTCGCTGGGAATGGGCGCGCATTCCGCATTTCTACTATGATTTCTACGTTTATAAGTATGCGACCGGTTTTTCCGCCGCCGTTGCATTGTCGAAAAAGATTCTTGCCGGAGAGATCGAGCCCTACATGGGATTCCTGAAAGCAGGCGATTCCAAGGATGTGCTCGACATCATGAAGGATGCGGGAGTTGATTTTTACACAGGGAAACCGGTTGAGGCTTGTATGCGTTTCTTCGATGAGACGATCGACCGGCTTGCCGGGATCATGAAATGAAACTGCGCTTCACCGCACTAATAAAACCGCAGCAGAATCGTCAGAATGGATAGAGGCACTTACAGCGAAGAAGAGATTGAAGCGTTGATCACGGGAACCGAACGCGGGCTGATCCGTTTTGCCATGCGTTACCTGAAAGACCACGCGGGCGCTTGCGACGCTGTGCAGGATGCTTATATCAGGTATGTGAGGTTTTTGCAGGGACCGCCGCCGGGTGTGGTGGAAAATCCCGGCGCATGGCTGTTCCGGACGACACGGAATATCTGTCTCGATATTCTCAAATCGGCTCGGATGCGCCTGAATGTGAGTCTGGATGCTGACCCCGGGCCCGGGAGCAGCGCCGTAACGCAGGGAGCGGACGCCGCATCGGTCAGGAAGGATGATGCGGCACTGATTCATTCCCTGTTCGGGAAGCTGAATGAACGGGAACGGGAGATTGTCATTCTGAAGATGGAACATGATAAGTCATATAAGGAAATCGCAGAGATTATGAACCTGACTGTTTCAAATGTCGGTTTCATTCTGCACGGCGCCTTGAAAAAACTGCGGAACGCTTACAGGGAGAAGGAACTCCTATGAAAGACTGTGAGAAAATCAGAGAACGGATGACCGCATATCTTGCCGGAGAGCTTTCCCCGGAGGATGCGGCGGCTCTGCGCGTCCATATGGATGCCTGCCCTGCGTGCCGCAGAGAATTTGAAGAGTTTTCTGCAAGCTGGGATCTGACGAAGTCGATGCTGGACTCAACGGCGTATGACGGGACGCTGCCGGACGGGAACCGTGCGGAAATCCGCCGTGCGATGAATCCCCGCAGGGCGTTCCGTGTTGTGCCGGCTGTGTGGAAGATCGCCGCAATATTCATGGTTTGCGGGGCGATCCTGGCTGTTGTGGTCTATTCCGGCGGAAAGGATATGCCGCGCACGAAGATGGATGTGTTCATGAGTGCCGCCGAGGTGAGGGAAAATGTCGCGGCGGCAAAGAAGAAGGCGGCTTTGAACAGAACGGAGGCGTCTGTTCCCGCTCCGCAGGTGAAGCAGACTGTGAAAACCGCGGCAGCTTTCAGAAATATTGAAAAGACGCTGCCGGAACCGGAAGCCGTTTATGACTCAGCATTGGCGGAAAAGATGGAGTCCGCCGGAAATGTGAGTAATGCGAAGTCGGCGCCGGTTGCATGTCATACATCGCCGTCACCGGAAAAGCTGACCTTGTATTTCAAAGATTTTCCGGAGATTGCCCGAAAAGACGATATCGGAGTGGCGGATTTTTTCAAACGGATGAAAATTGAATTGAAAGCGGATGAAATCACCGTGAAAGGGGATTCTTTTGAAATCCGGGCAGCCCCCGAAACACGCTTGGAGATAGAATCTGTTCTGAAAAAGAAACAGGATAAACTGCGTCAATGACAGCCTGTCCGTCATGAAGAAAATACCCCAAAACCGAATTGAAATCAATCGTTATCCCACCGCAGAATGTAACGCCCAGTGTTATCGTTACATCACCCCACAAAAAAGTAAAATTTAAGAGGCAATATTCCTATTGAAAATATAGAGAGAAAGACAAGGATTTTTCTCTTTGTATGCAGTTGTATTTATGCAGTTGTATTTTGTGGTAAGAATGTTATATTATAGGCAATAGCAAATAAGGATTACGCGTATGCCGGAAAACTTTGAAGTTTTATCTTCTGCCTCAGTGCAGACATTAAAACGCATAATCTACACCATTCGAGGTTTTCAGGTAATGCTGGACAGTGATTTGGCCGCGTTGTATAAAGTTGAAACAAAAGCTTTCAATCAGGCTGTAAAACGAAATATTGAGCGTTTTCCTGAATCCTTCCGCTTTCAGCTTACAACTGAAGAGTATCAAAACTTGAGGTCACAATTTGTTACCTCAAGTGGAGAAGGGGCTGGAGATGGGCAGCATGGTGGACGCAGATACCTGCCATATGTGTTTACAGAACAAGGTGTTGCAATGCTTTCAAGTGTTCTGCACAGTGAATTTGCTATTCAAACCAGCATCAAAATAATGAATGCTTTTGTGGAAATGCGTCATGTTATTGCTTCAACATCTACATTGTTCTCCCGCCTTGAAACCTTGGAACGGCGGCAAATAGCAGATCAATATGAAAATGATAAAAAGTTTGATCTGATTTTTGAAGCTTTGGACCGCAAACCGGAACCAGATCACGGAATATTCTTTGACGGACAAATTTACGATGCATATACTTTTGTCAATAATCTAATATCCAAGGCTACATCTGAAATTGTGCTGATTGATGGATATGTAGATCTTTCTGTGTTGGATATGCTTGCAAGAAAAAAATCCAGTGTTGATGTTATGATCGTTACTCATCCTAAAAACAGTTTGACAGTACAGGATATTCAAAAATTCAATGCTCAATATCCGACTCTGAAAGTGCTCTGGTCGAACAAATTTCATGATCGTTTCTTTATTATAGACCAACAGGAACTTTATCATATCGGAGCATCTTTGAAAGATCTTGGCATCCGTTGTTTCGGCTTTTCAAAAATGGATGCCAGTCTGATTCCTGAAATACTGGCAAAACTCTAATTTTTAAACTTACTCAACACGGTTTTACAAAATCAGTAAGGTTATTTTCTATACCTAAATGCTTCTTGATAATTCCAAACGAAAAAATAGACTCAAGGTTACCAAATATTGCGATTTAAGATTGAAAAAAACATCATCTGCGTGATATATTACCAATGATAAGGTGTAAAATTAACGGCATATCGCTTGGCAATTGACATAGGAGCGTGATAATGAACAACAGCAAATCGGTTGAACCAAACATCGCGGATCTGGCGAATGGTTGGTTGAAAGAATACAAGTTGGATTACAAACTTGAGCAGGAGTCTTTGAATTCTGATATAGACAAAGCTCTTGCAGATTATTATTCAAAAAGCGGTGGCAAGGGTGGTAATCGTCCAGATGCAAAGTTGCTGTTGAGAGATAAGAATTTGGATTTCTATCCGATTCTTATTGAATACAAAGGATACAAAGACAAACTGGTCAAACTTGATGCCAATGGTCAAGTTGATAACCGAACTGCCAAAAACGAGCCTAATTTAAACAACATCAATTCTTATGCTGTCAACGGAGCTGTTCATTATGCCAATCCTATTCTGCACCATACTGATTATAGCGATGTCATTGCAATTGGTGTAACCGGTTTCAAAGACGAAACTGGCAAACTTCAGTTGAGATAGGTGTATACTACGTTTCAAAAAGCAACTTTGGTATTGGACAAAGTGTTGGAAAATACAGCGACCTGTCTTTTCTGAAAGCAGATCACTTTGATGCTTTTATTGAAAAGTCAAAAATCTGCAATTAACTCCTGAGCAACTTGAAAAGCTCAAAGAGCAGCGGGAACGCGAAATCAATATCAGTCTTGTGAAGCTGAATAATGATATTT
This sequence comes from Lentisphaeria bacterium, assembly GCA_019408975.1. Lineage (GTDB taxonomy): Bacteria > Verrucomicrobiota > Lentisphaeria > Victivallales > UBA1829 > UBA11452. Next base: position 42,591 of record DXVA01000002.1, read on the forward strand.
ACCAAAATGAAAAAGGCTTGGGTGAAAACGACAGAGTCTATCTTGTCGCAGCTTCAATCATTGCGACTTTAGGTATTCCCGGTAAGGTCAGACCGCTTGAAAAATCAGATTTGAAATCATCAATCGAAAGCGGTGATACTGATGGTGAAATTATGATCCGGAAGATCAAAGCATTTCTGGAATATAAATCTTTACCAAAAGATAAGGTGAATTTCATTGTTCGAACACTTGAAAACACATTGACCACCGCCAATATAAATAAGGTCGAGGAAGGCGAAAGCCAGTTGAAACGTGTGTTCATAAAGATCGTTGATGATCTCGGTATTTACTACAAGATCGGATTGACCACCGACTTTACAGGCAAGCTTTTCAATGAAATGTACGGCTGGCTCGGTTTTACTCAAGACAAGCTGAATGATGTGGTGCTTACACCGTCCTATGTTGCAATATTGCTTGTCAAGCTCGCAAAGGTCAACAAAGATTCCTATGTTTGGGACTTTGCGACCGGTTCGGCAGGCTTGCTTGTTGCAGCAATGAATGAAATGCTGATTGATGCCAGAGATAAAATCAAATCTCCGGAAGAATTGGCGAATGCGGAGATTAAAATCAAAGCGCAACAGTTGCTTGGTATTGAGTTGCTGCCAAGTATTTATATGCTTGCAATTCTCAATATGATTTTGATGGGTGACGGTAGTTCGAATATTTTGAATAAAGACTCTTTGACCGAATTTAACGGACTTTATGGATCTGGCGAAATCAATAAAAAGTTTCCTGCAACTGCATTTGTTCTTAATCCGCCATATTCAGCACCGGGTAACGGAATGAACTTTGTTGCCAAAGCTCTTTCTATGATGGAGAAAGGATATGCTGCCATCATTATTCAGAATTCTGCAGGTTCTGGCAAGGCTGTCAGCTATAACACCGCGATTTTGGAAAACAATACGCTGTTGGCAAGTATCAAAATGCCGATAGATTTGTTTATCGGCAAATCAAGCGTTCAAACCAATATTTACGTTTTCAAAGTTGGCGAAGCTCACCACAAGGACAATATTGTCAAATTTATTGACTTCTCCAACGACGGTTATACCAGAACGAATCGTAGAAAAGCCAGTATCAATCTCCGGGATACAGACAGAGCAAAAGAGCGTTATCAAGAGGTAGTCGACCTTGTCCACTTCGGGAAACACAAACTGAATATCTTTACTGAAAAAGAGTATTACGAAGGTCATATAGATCCTAACAGTGGTAAAGATTGGAATCAAACAGCTCCTGTTGATACCAAACCAACCCTTGCAGATTTCAAAAAGACAGTCAGTGACTATCTCGCATGGGAAGTGTCGAATCTATTAAAACAAGCAGGGGAGTCTGACCGCCTTAACAAATTGTTAAGTCAGGTTGAGTGGGGCGAATATAAAATCACAGATATTTTTAGCGTAAGAAACACTCAATGTATTTTATCCCGCGATGTATTACCAAAAGTGAATGGGATTCCATACCTTTGTGCAGGTTCAGAAAACAATGCAGTATCTACCTATATAGAGTATGACACCAAGTATTTAGACAGTGGGAACTGTATTTTTATCGGGGGAAAGACTCTTGTCGTGACATATCAAAAAGACGACTTTTATTCTAATGACAGCCACAATTTAGCGTTATATTTGAAATCCACCACAAACGCCACGCGTGCAACGTATCTATTCCTTACTTCTTGTGTATATCAAGGACTAAAGCATAAATATACTTGGGGAGACAGTATAAGTTATAAAAAAATACAATCTGACAAAATCAAGCTTCCGACTAAAAACGGAAAAATAGATTTTGATTTCATGGAGAGGTTTGTAGCTGAGCTGGAAGCTTATCTCACCGCTACAGGATTGAAGGATTATGAGTTAACCGTTGCAGAGTAAAAAGCACTGGATGATTTTGAAAAGCTCCAATGGTTCACTTTTAATCTTGAAGAGCTGTTTGGTAAGTCCACAAGAGGAAAACGCTTGAAAGGTGATGATCGTATTGCAGGAGACTTACCTTTTGTAACAGCTGGAGAAGCAGACGAAGGTATATCTGCTTTTATTAGCAATAAAGTTGAAATCTTTGAAGCGAACACAACAACTATTGATATGTTTGGGTCTGCAAAGTACCGCAATTACCGCTATGGTGCAGATGATCATGTTGCCGTAGTTCATACTGAAAAGTTGTCTAAATTAGCTGTGATATTTACTACATCTGCAATTCATAAAGCTTCACATACTGGAAAGTTTGATTATTCAAGAAACTTTTATGCAAAAGATGCAGACGAACTGGATATTTCATTACCAGTTTGTAATGGCAAACCAGATTATCCTGCAATGGAGTCAGTGATTTCAGCAATTCAAAAACTGGTCATCAAAGATGTCGTAAAGTACAGCGACAGAAAAATCGCAGCAACAAAACAGTGTTGCAAGAGTAAATATAGATGATTGAATGATTAAAAATAAGGCTATTGAGATGAATACAAAAATATCTAAAAAAGATCCCAGAGATGTCTTCCCTGTTTATTCTCGTAGCAAATATCATTCTACCGCAAAACGTATTAGGCGTGCATTAAATGACAAGCAAAATCCATCAGATGATGATATTGACATCGTAGAAAATTGGCGTGCTTCGCATAGGCATATTTTGAATGTTTGGCAAGTTATTTTGAGAAAGCGAGCAACCGCAGAGCAGAGTTTTATGTCCTGTATGTACAAAAAAAACTCCGCACTTTTTCATGCGGAGTTTTACAACAGTCAGACTGTAAGGATTCAGGAAGCGGGAGCTTCCGCTTTCTTCGCAGCGCTGTTGACAAGAGAAGCGAGACGTGATTTCTTTCTGTCCGCTTTGTTCTTGTGGAAAGTTCCGGATTTGACTGCTTTGTCAAGAGCCGCATACTGAGTCTTGAGAAGTTCCGCGGCGGAATCTTTGTTTCCGGCTTCGACAGCGGCACGGAGCTTCTTTTCAAGTGTGCTGATCATGTTTCTGCGGGATTTATGTCTGACGCGGGCTTTTTCACTCTGCTTGTGGGTTTTGACCGCAGACTTTCTCACAAGCACTTTCTTCTTTTCTGCCATTTAAAGATCCTTTCAATTATGATAAGATTGCATTTTGCTATTTCAAAATATATAATATAACTTGCAGTGACACTGTTTTTCAAGTCGCAAATACTAAATTTTGCGGAAAAAAAGTTCTGCATTTCCATGAAAAGTATAAATTCCCTCTAAAAGAGCTTGAAGAAAACGCGGAAAGGATGTAGATTATAATCGTAATTTTATTGGTTGCCTGTCCCCGCTTGCTGAATACGGGGAGGATCAGGCGGGTTTCGCCAAAAGACCCGCCTTATTTTTTGGCACCGTTTGGGTAAAAAAATTTAACAGCCTGGAGGCGGTAATTATGAACAGTGAACTTCTGGCAACTCTTGAGTATATCGAACAGGAACGTGGAATCAGCAAAGAGCAGCTCGTGGACGCCGTCGAAAAGGCTATTCTGACAGCGTCGCGCAAAAGCATTCATCCTGCTTCCAATCTGGCTGTGAAGCTGGATCGCCAGACCGGCGAAATCAGGGCCTGGGCTAAACTCGAAGTCGTCGATACTTTCCCGAACAATGACCAGATCACAATCGAAAAGGCGAAGGAGAAATATCCCGACGTCCAGCTCGGAGACGAGGTGGAATGGGAAGTAACCCCGAAAAACTTCGGGCGCATTGCCGCGCAGACCGCGCGCCAGGCGATTCTCCAGCAGCTCCGCAAGGCGGAAAAAGCCATTGTGAAAGAGGAATATGACGAGAAAGTCGGGGAGATCGTCAACGGCACTGTGAAACGCATCGAAGCCGGTGCGATCATTGTTGATCTTCAGAAATCCGAAGGCATCATTGCCGCGAAAGACAAGGTGCCCGGAGAGCAGTATATGGTCGGGGAGCGCATCAATGCCCTGCTGGTCAAAGTGGATACGCTGGTATCCGGGCCAAGCCTGATTCTGTCGCGCTCGAATCCGGGATTTGTCAAAAAACTGTTTGAGCGTGAGGTTTCCGAGATTCATGACGGCGTCGTTGAGATCGCGGGAATCGCACGGGAAGCCGGAATGCGCACGAAGATCGCGGTCCGGAGCAATGATCCCCGCATCGACCCGGTCGGCGCGTGTGTCGGAATGCGCGGGATGAGGGTCCGCAATATTACAAGCGAACTCGGCAATGAGCGTGTTGACATTATCCGCTATGAGGATGACATCAAGGTGTATGCCGCGAATGCCCTGCATCCTGCGAAGCTTGAATCGATCAGCGTGGATGAAAACCGCAGAATGCTGACGATCCGTGTCAATTCCGAGAACTCACGTCTGGCGTTCGGCAAGAAAGCGCAGAACGTGCGCCTTGCGCAGAAGCTCATCGGCTGGAACATTAATTTTGTGACGGATGACGCAGCGAAGGAAGATTCTTTCGAGGAGAAAAAGACGCAGTATATTTCGCAGCTCTCTTCCGAGCTCTCCATTTCTCCCGAAAAAGCGGAAATACTGGTGAACAACGGTTATCTGACCGTGGAAGGACTGAAAAGCGCGGGAATTTCCGATATTGCCGCGATCAAAGGAATGGATGAAGAAACCGTGAATGCGATTTCAGAAGGGCTGGCGAAGATCAATCAAACATCAGACGGAGCTTCCGACGGGGAGCAGCAGTAATCGTCTGCCGGACGGGTTGCCGCACATTTCGATTTCAGGTTCCGGCAAAAAGTGAATTGTCAAAGGGATTTTCATGGGAACAAAAAGTGTAAAAGTCAAAACTCTTGCGGATAAATATGGCGTTTCCGTAAAGGAGATTATCAGAGAATTGGAATCGCAGGGATTCGGGGATGACGTGAAAAGCGCCAGTTCCGTGATTCCGCCGGATGCTGTTGAACTTGTGAAATCTTATTTTGATGAACTGATGGCAAAAAGAGGCGGGGAATCCGGAAAAGGAGCTAAAAATCAGGGCGGCGGAGCGGCTGCCGCCGCACCTTCCGGACGTCAGGAAGTTCACATCAAGGGGCCGATCATTGTCAAGAGCCTTGCCG
>DXVA01000020.1:0-25163 GCA_019408975.1 Lentisphaeria bacterium
GTCGAAAAGTTCGGAAATCAGGGCGGCATTCTCCATGTCTCTGGAGAGATCCCACATCGGGCCGTGTCCGCCGGGATAGAACACCGCGTCGAAATCTTCCGCACGCACATATGCGAGCGGTTGTGTCTGGTCAAGAACCTTGTCGCCGGATTTTGTGAAGCGGCGTGTGCTTTCCGTCTGATTTTCTTCTTTCAGGCTTTCCGGGTCGATCGGGACTTTTCCCCCGGCAGGAGATGCTGCCGTGATTTTATGTCCCGCATCCAGAAAACGGTAATACGGTGTTGTGAACTCCTCAAGCCAAAGTCCGGTTGTGCGCCCGGTTGCACCGAGTTTGTTCCACGAAGTCAATACGATGAGAATTCTTTTTTTCATGATTCAGCCCCCCTTTTTGGATTTGTTGTAAACAATACCCCGCTTTTTCCCTGCTGTCAAGCGCTGTTTTTCCTTGGGAGGGGGTGTTTGCAGCTTTATAACTGCTTAATGGATAAAAACTTGCTTCTATTTATTTGAGTGATTTCCGTCTGCCGGATAAAAGTAATATATTTTGATGATTTTTTGTTGAAAATGCTTTCCCGTCATCTACATTACCAGGAAACAACAGAAAGGACGAGTTTCATGACCGGTGAAAAGATCAAGGGGAAAATCGACGTTTCCAATGGTTCGATCAATATTGACGGCAGACCGACCCGGATTATTTCCGGAACGATCCATTATTTCCGTATTCATCCTGACCAGTGGCGCGACCGGATCGCCAAGGCAAAGATGATGGGGCTCAATGCCGTTGAGACTTACGTCTGCCACAATCTGCATGAACCGCGTCCGGGGGAATTCGACTTTTCTGGAATGCTTGATTTCCCGAAATTCCTTGAGGAGATTCATGCACAGGGGATGTACGCGATTGTCCGTCCCGGCCCCTATATTTGCGCCGAGTGGGAAAACGGCGGGCTGCCTGCATGGATGATGACTTTGCCGGGAATCCGTTTTCGTTGCATGAACGGCCCCTATATCGAGGCTTATAACCGCTATCTGAATACGCTGCTGCCTCTGATTCGTCCCAGTCTTTACACTTGCGGCGGCCCCGTGATTCTGATGCAGATCGAGAATGAATACGGCAGTTACGGGTGTGACAAACAGTATCTGGAGCATACGCGGAAACTTTACCTTGAAAACGGGATTGATGTGCCGCTGGTGACTTCCGACGGGCCTGCGGATTTCATGTTGAACGGCGGAACGCTTCCCGGCTGTGTGCAGACGGTCAATTTCGGCAGTCGTGCCGTGGAGTCCTTTGCCGTTTCTCGCAAACACCGTCCGGAGGGGCCCGACTTCTGCATGGAATTCTGGAACGGCTGGTTCGATCACTGGGGCGAACCGCACCATACGCGCGATTCCGCCTCCGTGGCGAAAGAGCTGGATGATATGCTGAAGATGGGGGCTTCCGTAAATTTTTATGTGTTCTGCGGCGGCACGAATTTCGGTTTCATGAACGGTGCGAACGGCAACGGGCTCAAGCCCGATGACTATGCACCCACTGTAACCAGTTATGATTACGATTCGCCGTTGACGGAGTGGGGAGATCCCACCCCGAAGTTTTTTGAATGCCAGGCTGTGATACGGAAATATCGGGAAGATGCGGAGTTCGGCACGCCGTCCGTATCGAAAAAAATTGCTCCGGGCGAGGTGAAATTCACAGGCTCCGCGCGTCTTGCGGATCATCTGGACAGAATCGGCGAATGTCATGAATCGGTGATGCCGGAGACAATGGAGCATTACGGGCAGAATTATGGTTTTATCCTTTACCGCACAACGGTCAGAGGCCCTGTGGCGGGACAATCCCTGATGCTGTTCAATCTCCGCGACCGCGCTGTCGTTCACCTGAACGGCAGATATGTGGGAACGGTTTATCGCAATGACAAGGAACAGTCTATTCCATGTGAGATTCCGGAGGGAGACAATACGCTCGATATTCTTGTGGAAAATATGGGGCGCATCAACTATGGCCCGAAAGTCGGTTATGACACGAAAGGGATCAGCGGCGTCGGGATCAGCCTTCAGCAGCAGAGCTGCTTCAAAACATGGACGCTGCCGCTTGATGATCCGGGGAAGTTGACTTACGGTGCATTTTGCGCGGAGGAGAATATTCCGGCGTTTCATCGCGGCGAGTTCATGCTCGACACTCCTGCCGACACCTTTGTGGAATTTCCCGGTGTGAAGGGAGTAGTTTATGTGAACGGCTTCAATCTCGGACGTTACTGGAACATCGGTCCCGGCAATACTTTGTACGTGCCTGCTCCGATTCTGCGGAAAGGCAGGAATGAAATTGTCGTGTTTGAACTCCACAAACTGAAGACCGATGGAGTTTTCTTTACCGATACTCCGCAGCTGGACTGATTCGGGAACAGGTCTGTTTCCACGGTGCCGCAATTCAGGACACAGGGATTTCAGGTCTGTCTTTGACCTGCGGAACCGCTTGGAATGAGGCACAAAAACGTTTTTCGCACTGCGGCATGTTCCTTATGAAACGCAGGAGCGCGAGCTTTATCATGAGATGATCCATGAATTGAAAGAGGATGTGGAAATTGCCGAGACACGTTATAAAAAACAGCAGGGAGACGCAACAGAAGAGTTCTGAAACATTCTTCATCCGGATATCTGGGCATTTTGAGAAACGGGAAGGGGGTTGGCATCATTTCTCAAAATACAAACACTAAGTGAACGGCATTAGGTGAACCGTCGGACCGCGACAATGGCAGAGTCTCCGACTCAAGAAAAATGTTCACACATGCTTTCGCTTCAAAGCCGAAACGGAAAGCCGGGATATCACTCTCAAAAAATCAAATCCGCCCCTGTTTCCATCCCCTTGCAGGGCACGCCTGGCAGAAACGGAACAGGAGACTCCGGCAAAGCGGAAAATAGCGAAATCAATCCGCTGCCTGGTCTGTCTGCTCCTGTCTCCGTTTCACCGTTCTGTCATTTCATCCACGGCGGATTCTGCAGAGCCAGAATCTCATCCTGCAGCAGCTTCGCCTCGTCGATGCGATGTTCTTCAATCAGACGCAAGGTCTGTTTCATGAGATCGTTATGCGCCTCGCACGTAAAAAGATTTCTTGCCGGAAGCCATGATTTGACAACATCATGCTGATTCCAGTCCGGCGGCCAGTTTTCCACTTTGTCCTTGTTCAGACAGCTCAAATAACCGATACCGGACCAGGTGCACCATCCCTCGAAATAACGCTGGATCATTTCGGGGTCTTGAATCACGGCGGAGATTTTCTCATACATTTCGAAGAACATCTTTTCGTCTTCCGGATTCAATGCAGTAATGGAAGTCATATCAAATTTATAAGGCTGAAGCTCCACTGCGTAAACTCCCTTCTCATCGCAGTAGAATTTGCTCAGATAACCGGTTTTCCAGCATCCTTTCTGCGCTCCGCCGAACTCGGGATACGGGAAATAGAAATTGCCGGGAGAATAAATGATCGGCACATCTTCAAAGACTTCGCAGCCGACATTGCAATGAGTATGGCAACCCCAGACGATATCCGCTCCGGCACTGGCAAACTGACGATAGACTTCCACCATTCTGGGAGACGGATAAGCATAATGTTCGTGCCCGCCGTGAATCGCAACGATCACGATGTCCGCATTCTGCCGGACTTCCTTGATCTGGCGGATATTGCTGAACGGTTCCATAGGCGCCACTCCCGCCTTGTTTCTGCCGGCGGTGCCGAACTCGTTTTCCGCAAAATTGATGATCGCAACCTTCAATCCTTTGCAGTCAAGATAAAGGGGTTTTTTCGAATCCGCCAGATTTTTCCCGGCGCCGACATGCTTGAATCCGGCTTTCTCAATGTGGGAAATGGTTTCAACTACAACATCGGGACCGAAGTCCCCCACATGGTTGTTGGCGAGCAGCATCACATCGATATCAAGCGCCTTGCCGAGATTCAGGCATTCCGGGGGACATTTCAGGTTGGGACCGCATTTGTCGATCGGCGTGTCCGCGGCGGTCAGAGTCGTCTCCCACTGCATGATCTTCAGGTCGGCGGAAGCAATGAACGGTTTCACTCCGGCGACCAGCGCTTCACTGTGATTGATCGCCTGCTCCTGTGCTTCAGGAAATTTCGGGCAGACGTCTCCAGTCAGAACCGCGGTAAATGTTTTCCCGACAGGTTCACGAAGTTTCATCATCTTGTTTTGAAACATGATATTCCTCTTTTGAAATTGATTTGCTTTGGAAAAAAGCGTCTGACCATACAATAAATGCCAACGTTGGCATTTTCAAGAAGACTGTGCAATACTTATCGTATTTTTTCGTTACACAAAACTGTGCGTAATCGTGATTTGTGTGTTCACACGTTTGTCGTGTTCCCGGAGCAGATGCGTGATCTTCCGGATCAGCTCCTGATTGGTCAGGACAAATTTTCTCGGAACAAGAAGCTGGAAATTCAGCAGAATCTGCTCTTCCGATTTTTCAAGACGGAAATCGTAAACTTTCAGTTCCGGGTCGAGACTGCCGATCAAATCCTCCGCAAGAGTCCGCCAGCGCTTCAGTTCCGGCTCCTGACTGAAAAACGGATCGCAATGCAGAAGCAGGCGCACCGGCATATGGCGCGCGATATCGACTTCCGCCGCTTCCAGAGCATCGTGAATTTGAACCATGTCATTCTTTTCCGGATTTACCTCTGCATGTGCGGTCGCAAAATAACGGTCCGGCCCATAGCTGTGCACAATGATGTCATGCACGCCGCAGATATCCCGGCACTTCAAAAGACGCTTGCGGATCTCCTCCACAAGCTTCCTGTCGGGACACTCCCCGAGGAGTGGATTGATGATCTCCCTGACCATCTCCGCCCCGCCGAGTATAATGAAGAGCGCCACAAGAAGACCGGCGACGCCATCGACGGGAAAACTGGTGTATTGGGATACCACAAGAGAAATGATCACAAGGGAAGTCGTGAGAATGTCGCTCAGGCTGTCGAATGCAACCGCATGAATGGCCTTCGATGCAATCTTCCGTGAAACCTTCCGGTAAAAGAAAAACATCCAGAGTTTCACCGGCAACGTCGCCAGCAGAAGCACAAGGGCGACAGCCGTCATTTCAACTTCAGACGGCCGGATCAGACGCTCGAAAGAAAGCTTCAGAAAATCCAGCCCTACCGCGATGATGATAATTGCCACGATCAGTCCCGCAACATATTCAAGCCGTCCGTGCCCGAACGGATGCTCATCATCCGCCGGCTTGCCTGCCAGTTTGAATCCGAACAGTGTGATCACCGCCGAACCGGCATCCGAAAGATTGTTCACCGCGTCCGCAGTCACGGCGATGCTTCCCGTCAGAATCCCGACCGCAACCTTGACAATGCACAACACCAGATTGGTCAGGATTCCATACCAGCCGCAAAGGACGCCGTAAGAGGTCCTGACCTGCGGCGACGCAATCTTGTCCGGGTTTCTGATAAAAAGTCTGATCAATAATTCATTCATCGGTTTCACCTGTCATTTGAAACTGAGAACTATAGGAGAAAAAACGGCGATTGCAAATATTTTTCCGGATTTTGTTCCTTTTTTCCCTTCATCGGCAAGAACCTGATCCATCAAGTTCGAGGACTCCGGCGGAATTTCCGTCGGCTCTCGATGCTTCGCTTCTCGTCCGTAAGCGGTTGGAACCGCCGCCGGGGAAGAAAGAACATGAGGGCTGCGCGGCAGGTGAGAGTCACCTGCACCCCGGCTAAGCAAGTTTGCCGCCTTCTAAAAATATCATGGTGCAGGTGCGTTGCATCTGCTGAAGTAAATCTGCTTACATCATGTCACTGCCGATATTGATCCAATGCAAGATTCAGCATCAGGACATTGACGATCGGTTCATTGCGCATGATACCTCCGGGATATTCCACCTGGGAATCTACAATTTTCCGAAGCTCGGACTCACTCATACCGCGTGCTTTGGCAACACGCGGCATCTGGAACTCCGCAGCCGCAAGCGTAATATGCGGATCAAGCCCGCTCCCGGAAGCGGTCACCATATCCGCCGGAATGGGATTTCCCACGCTTGCGCCGTATCTTTTGATGATTTCCCGCGCCCGTTCCGTAATTGCAGGGGAAGTCGGAGTCAGATTGCTTCCGCCCGCGCCCGCTCCATTGTAATTTACCGCAGACGGACGGCTGTGGAAATATTTATCCTGCGTAAATGCCTGTGCCACCTGGCGACTGCCGACGTATTCTCCGGAAGCATTCTTCACCAGAGAGCCATTTGCGGTATTCGGCACCAGAATCTGCGCAATTCCCCAGATCGCCAGAGTATAGGCGACACAGCACAGCAGAATACTCAAAACCGCGGTTCTCACCGCGCCGGCAATATCGGTCACGATATTCATAATTCAAATCTCCTTTCCATTAAAATAATCCGGCGGCATTCAAAACCATATCAATCAGTTTGATACCGGCAAACGGGGCAATCACGCCGCCGAAGCCGTAGATGAACAGATTGCGCGCCAACAGGGCTTCCGCTCCCATCGGGCGGTATCTGACGCCTTTCAAGGCAATCGGAATCAGCAGCGGAATAATGACCGCATTGAAGATCAGCGCCGACAGGATTGCACTTGAAGGAGTGGCGAGACGCATGATATTCAGCACTGCCAGTTCGGGAATCGCCAGCATGAATATGGCAGGAATGATCGCAAAATATTTCGCCACATCGTTCGCAATGGAGAACGTTGTCAGCGCGCCTCGAGTCATCAGCAGCTGTTTGCCGATCTCGATGACCTCAATCAGTTTGGTCGGATCACTGTCAAGGTCAACCATATTGCCGGCTTCTTTCGCCGCCTGCGTGCCGGAATTCATGGCAATGCCGATATCCGCCTGCGCCAGAGCAGGCGCATCGTTGGTCCCGTCGCCCATCATCGCGACCAGACGTCCTTTCGCCTGTTCCCTGCGGATATAAGCCAGTTTGTCTTCCGGTTTTGCTTCTGCGATGAAATCATCCACGCCGGCTTCACGGGCGATGGCAGCCGCCGTAAGCGGGTTGTCGCCCGTCACCATCACGACACGCAGTCCCATGGCGCGGAGACGTTTGAAGCGGTCGCGGATACCGGTTTTCAGAATATCCGAGAGCGCGACGACACCGCAGATCCGGTTGTTCACGGCAATGACAAGCGGAGTGCATCCCCTTTCCGCAACAAGCGTGACAATCTCCTCGATATCATGCGGAATCTTCACTTTCGCCTCCCTTGCAGCACGTGTCACGGCATCGGAAGCCCCTTTGCGGTAATGCGTTCCATCTGCGGCGTCATTGCCGCTCATGCGGGTCTGCGCAGTGAATTCCACAAGTTTGTAAGCGCCGTTGTCATGCGGTATGACGCCCCTGCGCATCTTTTCTGCGAGAGTAATGATGGAACGTCCTTCGGGAGTCCGGTCACCGAAAGAGGCGCAAACGGCAATATCAATCAGTTCATCACGGCTCACGCCGTTGACAGGGTAAAAATCCGATGCAAGACGGTCTCCGACGGTAATCGTTCCGGTTTTATCCAGCAGCAGCGTGTCGATATCCCCCGCCAGTTCCACAGCCTTGCCGCTCTTGGCAAGCACATTGGCGGCAATTGCGCGATCCATGCCGGCAATTCCGATCGCCGCCAGAAGCGCTCCGATTGTTGTCGGAATCAGGCAGACCAGCAGAGAGATCAGAGTCGGCAGGGGAATCGTCACGTCAAAATATTTAGCCATGGGATACAGGGTTGCCGTCACCAGCAGAAAGCCGAGCGTAAGACCTGCCAGCGTGACGGTCAGAGCGAGTTCGTTCGGCGTTTTCTGGCGGACAGCCCCCTCGACCAGCGAAATCATGCGATCCAGAAACGACTCGCCTGCTCCCGCTGTGATCTTCACCGTAATCCGGTCGGAAAGAACGCGGGTGCCTCCGGTTACGCCGGAACGGTCGCTGCCGGCTTCACGCACGACGGGTGCGGATTCGCCGGTAATCGCGGATTCGTCAATGCTCGCCGCGCCATCAATTACTTCGCCGTCGCCGGGAATCGTCTCTCCGGCGCTGACCACGACAATGTCGCCTGCGCGAAGCTCCGTGGAATTCACGGATTCCAGCCTGCCTGAGCCGTCAACCCGGTTTGCCATGGTCTGTTTCCGGCTGTTTTTCAGGCTGTCCGCCTGCGCCTTGCCGCGAACTTCCGCAAGCGCTTCGGCGAAATTGGCAAACAGCACAGTCAGCCATAGAACCAACATCACAAGCGTGGTATAAAGCAGGTTGGCGTTTTCGCTGAAAATATCGATGAACCACACCAATGCAGTCAACGCCGCACCGATTTCTGTAATGAACATGACGGGATTGCGTGCCATTGTCCCCGGGTTCAGCATCAGGAACGAGCGGCACAGTGCCGTCCATACCAGTGTCCTGTCAAACAGAGTTGCCCTGCGGCTCTCTTTCCGATTCATATTGATATCCATAAGTTACTCCGTTAAATCATTTTACAAGTGTAGTCAGGTATTCAGATACCGGACCGAGTACCGCGACCGGGAGAAAAAGCAGCGCACCGACAAAGACCACAGTTCCGCCGATTACGATTCCGAAAAGCGGTGTGTCGGTTTTCAGTGTGCCGACGGTCTCCGGAACCTGTTTTTTGGCAAAGAGCGAACCGCAGATCGCAAGCTGGAAAATAATCGGGACGAAACGGCCGATCAGCATCACAAGCCCGCAGGCAATGTTCCACGGAACCGTGTTGTCGCCAAGCCCCTCGAAACCGGAACCGTTGTTTGCGGATGATGAAGTGAACTCATAAAGCATTTCAGTGAAACCATGGAATCCGGGATTCAGCACCGTATCACGCCCCCAGGAGGGGATCAGGCAGAAAATCGCCATGCCGCCAAGAATGCAGAGAGGATGCATCAGGAGCGCCGGAAGCGCGTATTTCATTTCGCGCGTCTCCACTTTCTTGCCGAGGTATTCCGGTGTCCGCCCAACCATCATGCCGCAGATGAAGACTCCGATGATGATGTAGGTAAACAATCCGAGAAAACCTACGCCGATGCCGCCGAAGGTAATATTGAACCACATGCCGACCAGAGGAATCAGGCCGGTCAGCGGATTCAGGCTGCAATGCATCGAGTTCACCGAGCCATTGCTGGTGCATGTCGTAAATACAGCCCACAGGGGACTCGCCCCGGTACTCAGGCGCAGTTCCTTTCCTTCAAGATTGGGAGCGGCGGCGACGGGCAGGCCATGCAGAGCTGTCGCCGGTTCACTCTCGAATGCGACCGCGAATCCGAGCTTAGCCAGGCAGAGAACCGTCATAACGGCAAAAATGACCAGCGCATGTTTTTTATGTTTCGTGATTTCGCCGAACATCCAGACACAGCCCATGGGGATAATCACCAGGCTGATACATTCGACCAGGTTGCTGTAAAAACCGACGTTCTCCAGAGGGTGAGCCGAGTTCGGGCCGAAGAATCCGCCGCCATTGGTCCCGAGCTGCTTGATGATCACCTCCGCCGCCACGGGGCCGCGGGCGATGGTCTGCACCGCTCCTTCCAGCGTGCGGACGACTGCCGCTCCATCGAAGGTCATCGGCACACCGCAGAGAACCAGCAGGGTTGCTCCGATCGCGGCAAGGGGCAGAAGCACCAGAAACGTCGCGCGGCACATATCCAGATAATAGTTATTCTGCGCTCTGGAACTGCCGAGCCACCGTGAGGCGGCGGTTACGGCGGCAAGTCCCGTTGCAGCGGAAACGAACTGTAGCCACATGATCCCGAAAATCTGGGAAAAATAGGACAGAGTGCTTTCTCCGGAATAATGCTGCAGATTGGTGTTCGTTACGAAAGAAGCTACGGTATTGAAAACCAGACTTCCTTCCATCCCCTTCTGTCCGTCGGGATTCAGAGGCAGAATCTGCTGAAGCCCCAGAACGGCAAAGACGAGTGCGAACATCACTGTATTGAAGATCAGCAGGCTCACGGTGTACTGTTTCCAGTTCTGGTCAGCATCGGCGGCTTTGCCGATGATCCTGCGGAAAAAATGCTCCACTCCCGCGTGGAAAGGTTTCAAATTTGCCTTTGGGTACATGACCTTGAACATCCATCTGCCGAGCGGCAGGGAAATCAGAATTGACAATCCGAGCACCGCAGCAGCAAGTAAAAACGAGTAAATCATACCACTCCTTAAAATTTTTCAGGTTTCAGAAGAACATAACACAGGTAAACCGTACAGAATACGGCTACGGCAGAAGCCAGATAAATCATAATTGCCATCCTTTCAATTACTTTACGGAATCACAGAATCCGGTCAGGGCAAACATCCCTGCAAAAAACAGTATGCCGAGAAGAAAACACCCGATTGCCATTGCCATGCAAAACTCCTTTCTCACATTTTCCGCATTCGGGAAAGAACATGAATCCGTCCGTATCCTCCGGACGGTTCATTTTCACGGCTCTTTCCCAAAATGGTCAGTTAAAAATTCACCGGACTCTATGGATAGCAAAATACATGCCAGAAATTCCATCATCGTTTTTGAGTCTGAAAAAGGCGGGGCGGCATTCGGAAAGATTGAAAGATGCAAAGGGAAGGGGTGCAGATACCGTGCAGAATGCAAGGTCGATAATCCGGCATCCAGCCGTATCGGGAACGAAAAACGAAGCTTCGAGAGCCGCCGGGAATGCGTACCGCAGGAGAGCTCCGGGCGGAGATTTCACATGCTGCGCGACCAGTGGTTGGAACCGCCGCCGGACCATGACAAGGGCAGAGCCTTTGACCCGGGAAGAATACTCACATATTCTTCCGCTTCAAAGCCGACCCGAGGGGACTGAAAACCAAAAAGAATCAGCTCATCTGCTGCCTGGAAGCCGTTCTCATTGTCAGAAAACCGATTCCGGCAATGACGGCGAAAGAGGAAAGAATGCCCCATAGAATCAGCGGAGCGCCGGAATAGGACTGGAATACCAGCGAACCGATCCACGGCCCGACCGCCATGCCGATTCCGCGCACCAGTCCGAGAGTCGCCATACTTCTTCCGATCCCCCCTTGCGGCGCAAGCTGACTGACCTGCGTATAAAGCGCAGGCTGGACAATCACCTCGCCAAGCGTCAGCACAAATACTGCGGTTCCGAGCGACCATCCTCCGGTACAGAATGCCAGAGAAAAGTAGCCGAGCGCATACAACGCCGCGCCGGAGAGCAGGCGCAGGGACTGATGCATACGGATGCGGTCCAGCAGATGCGTCACCGGCAGCTGGAAGAAAATGATCGTGAAGCCGTTGACGGAGTAGACCAGCCCCAATGTGTCGCGGCTGACTCCGATCACGCCGGTCGCGTAGACCGACAGCACTGAATAAAGCTGGGAAGTCAGCAGGAACAGAAGAAAACTGCTGATCAGCAGTTTCACCAATGTGGAGTTCCGCAAAATGCTCCGGATTGCGGATTTATCCTCCGGCTTCGGCACGGAAGGTACGGTCTGCGGAACCTCCCGGCAGCAGTGCCCCGTGTAAAACGTGCCCGCCATGCAGAGTACTGCTGTAATTGCAAACATCAGCGAAAACGGCGTCCGGGCGAGAAACGCCCCCAGCATGGGGCCTACCGCCCAGCCGACATTGGTGCCGATCCTGATTTTGCTGTAAACTCTGGGACGCTCCTCCGGCGTCGTCAGATCCGTCAGGTAAGAATCCGCCGCGACCTGAAAAAAAGTCCCGACACCGGCATTGACCATCAGAACAACGGCAAACAGCCAGAACGGCGCCTGCCAGAAAGCCAGCGCCGCCAGAATCAGGAAAAGCGCAGCACGGGAACTCTGCCCGAACTGCATCATGAAACGCCTGCCGATCCGGTCCGTCAGCCATCCCGAAACCGGCGGCGAGAGGATTACCGCAAGCCCCATCAGAGGAAAGATCGTGCCGACCACATCCATGGGGATATTGCGTTCCTCATGCAGATAGATAGGGATAAACGGGTAAACGATCGAATATGCCAGCGAGTTGATCGCCCATGCCGCAGCCAGTGACGTGGAACGGTTGTCATGCTTCATTTTTACGGTTCTGTCTCTCTGTTTTCCTGTGATTTGAATGTTCTGCTTTGACGGAAATATAAAAGCCGCCGCAGATGACTCCCGGCAGCTTTCCGGCAATTTTATCCGGCAATGGTTCTATTTCAACCCCAAAAGCGGATAGGATGCCTCCGCAATGCTCTGCGCGATTTTATCAAGCACTTCCGGAGAGTAGGCTTTGATGCGGAACTCCTGAAGAATAGCCTTTTTGGATACCATCGTATATTGAATCTGCGCAATGACAAGCCTGCGCCATGCATAAGCCTGTTCCTCCGTAAGCCCCGGATTGATGCGCATTGCAAACCGGTTCAGAGAATCCCGCGCCTGTGCCAGACGGGCATCCATGATTTTCCTGGCATCCTTGCCGGCGTCAACCAGAAGTCTGGTGTAAAACACGGGCAGAAAAGGAAACTTTCTGTTGCAGTGGATTTCCTTCAGATAGGAGCCGATTGCCGCTGTAAGCGCATCAAGCACGCTTTTACGATCTTTTTTCCGACATACTGCCAAAGGCGCCACAATCTCCAATGCGCGTTCCTCCGACATGAGAAAGGCATTCAGTGTTTCCAGATAAAGATTGTGTTTGACTCCGAAATGATAGACAAGCGAGCCCAGTCCGATACCGGAAGCCTCGGTAATATCCCGGAAAGACGTGCCGTCATATCCGCGTTCCGCGAAAAGTTTCGCAGCTGCCTTCAGGATATTCTTTCTCGTTTCAACTCCATTGGCATTGAAACGCAATCCCGGCCGTTGTCCCTTTCCGATGTTGAGCTTCTTCATCGTTCTTTTCTCCATAATTGTAACTTCCCCGTTATCCCCATCCATTCCCTTATTCCACCCTGTTACAGCAATATCCGAAAATATTGTAAAGTAAACACTGTAACTTACATCTGTTTTTCAAAAAAAACAATCCGTTTTCAATATTCTCTATTAAAAAACAGTGATCCCGGGTAACACGTTCTGCGGAAACGAAGACACACCGGGACAATGATTTACAGCGGTTTCAACCAGGTGTGCGGAATGCCCGGACAGCCCAGGGATAAGAAGTGGCGCTAGGGTTTTGCATCTGCCTTCAAGATTCGTGCATTCCCCCCGGTTTGCATTATAAAAAAATACCGTGTGTTCCAGAAAGGGCACACGGTATTTTCCAGTATTCTGTCTGAATGTCAGTCCAGACAGCCGGATGCGGTAGTAAAGACGGAACCGGCGGCTTTCAGCTTTTCAATCAGCAGATCCAGCTGTTCCACTGCGTAAGGCCCGCAGTTCTTCACAATGAAAGGATCGGGCAGAACCGCACCCTCTCCGGAGTGGATCAAACCTTCCGGCATGGGCCAGAATTCCCACGGATGCATATAGAAACAGAGGAACGGATCGACTTTCTTCTGTTCGCAGTATTTTACATAACCTCTGATATGTTCCATGACGGCATCCGCAGACTCCGTGCGCCATAAGGGCCACTGATCCATGTCGCGTCCATACTGATCTTTGGAATCCATGGAAAGGTCCGCGAAGTTCGGCAGTTCGATAAGCTTCATATCGCCTTCTTTCGTCCAGTCGTCCTTCGAGGGATGATACGGAGTAAGGCGCTCACGGTAGAAATACATGGGGTATGTGGCATCGGATTTATAACCGAGCCGCTCCAGGGCATTCACTACGGTGGTGGAACCCCAGAGACGCGGGCAGCGCCATGCGGTCGGACGCACACCGGCGACTTCCTCAACCCATTTCGTTGCCAGCTCGATACGATGTTCCACCTCTTCCGGCAGAAGCGGTATCATGCCGGGAATCTCGAACAGAGGATCGCCGATCGTCTCATGGAACAGCGTGTGACAGCCGATTTCGTGTCCGGCGTCCCGCACCATATGAACGATTTCCGGATTCTTCTTGGCGCTGTCGCCAGTGAAGAAGAAAGTCGCTTTGATGTCATGCTTCCTGAGAACGTCCAGAATCAGCGGCGTCCCGTGTTTGAATCCCTCATAGAATGAGGTCCAGCTTCCGATATCGGTTTCCATATCGAAACCGAACACTGTTTTGATTTGATTCATTTTATGATCTCCTTGGAATTGATATTGTATTCTTTCATCAGAAGTTCGGCAAGATTCTCCTTCGGTCCCTTGAAGATGAAGGTGTCGGAAACCACGGTCGAATGATCGAATCTGCCGTCTTTTTCAATCATGGGGGCAATGGTTTCAAGCTCGAAAAAGTTCAGCGTCGCGCCATTGAAGATGCTGTAAACATCTTCCGTCGAGAACGGGCCGCTTTTCTGGTCGTTGTCGGCGATATTGATATATCTGCCATCCTTGATCTTCGTTTTGCGTATGATCAGAATCCCGCGGGCGGGATCATAGGCGCCGATCAATGCGGGACGACACTCTTTCCTCACGCCGATCTGGAGGCGGTCGGGACCGCCCAGGCGAAAGACGAACAGGTTATCCGCAAATGTGATCCGGGACAGCGGATCTCCGTAAAAATCGTCATTGATGACTTTTTCCGTATCAGTGCAGTCAAATTGACCGAACGCAATGATGCCCTCCGCTCCGGGAAACTGCTCCAGAGTCCACGCATTCAGCAGAACATCTTTCACGGGATAATCGTTGCGTGCGGTAAATGTATCCGTCGAGGTGTAGGACACCCCTTTCACGAGACAGCTTCGCGCCAGCGAGGAAATGTCATTTGCATGAACCTCGCGCTTATATTCCAGTTCAACATTGATCCCTTTGGCATTGATGAGCGCAATATCCTTGACCATGACCGCATCCGTATCGGAAAGCACAGTCAATTCAGGGCAGACTTTATTGATGCCGTCCTGGACAGTCCATTCCCCGTGCGGATAATTGAACGCGAAAGCGCCGCCCTCGGGAGCCGGCCACAGAGAATTGCCGCCGATATTGTTGAATTCATCGGATGGGTCCGCCGCCATCGCAAAATCAAGCTTGTGAACCAGCGTATCGCCAATGGAGCAGAAGATACGCCCCTGCAGGCCGGGTGAAAGATATACGGTTCCGTCGGTGCTCCTGAGGCCTTTGACATTTACATCCACTTTTCTGATCTGTTCCGTCAGCATTGCCATTCTCCCTCATTACATGGTTGTTTTAATGAATATATGCTGAAAAATAGTCGAATCAAGAAGCTTTTATAGAAAAAAACAGATGATTCCTTTCCTTTTTCCTGAAATATAGCAGCACTTCTATATCGCTATATTCTTGTGTTAGATTTAACAATATAACATCAAAGAAGGTAAAAGCAAGGGCGAAATTGAAAAAATGAACTGCACGATGCAAAACGGGATATCGGAAAGCTGAATCAATGGCGAAATTCCAGAATAATGTGCTGTAGGTAGTCTTTTGATACCCCGCGTGCTTTGCACCGGGGTTGTTCATTGTCCTGAAGGAGGACAAAAAAAAGGACGTTTTCGTGTGGAAAACGTCCTTTTTCAGTATCAGTGAAACTGATTATGCCTTGCGTTCGAACAGGGAACGGATCTTTCTGCCCGTGACTTCGGCAATATGATCGCCGAGAGCTTTGCGCTTGCCGAGGAGTTCCGGAGAACCGTTGGCAATCTCTGCAAGGAAGGTCTTGGCGAATTCGCCGCTTTCGATTCTCTTGAGAGACTCTTTCATTTTTTCTTTCACATCGGGCGTGATGATCTTCGGGCCGTTGTAGTATTCACCGAATTCGGCGGTGTTGGAGATTACCGCGTTCATCTTCTGGATGCCGCCTTCGTAGATCAGGTCAACGATGAGCTTGAGCTCGTGGATGCACTCGAAATATGCCATTTCCGGGGGATATCCGGCTTCGACGAGAACCTCGAAACCGTATTTCATCAGATCGACGCATCCGCCGCAGAGAACGTTCTGTTCGCCGAAGAGGTCTTCATAGGTTTCCTGTTCGAATGTGCATTCGAGAACGCCGGCGCGGGTGAAGCCCATTGCTTTCGCCATCGCGAGAGCGGTCTTGGCTGCATGTCCTGTCGCATCCTGTTTGACGGCGATCAGCCCGGGAACGCCGAAGCCTGCGAGGAACGCTTTGCGTTCTTCCGTGGCGGGGCTCTTGGGAGCGACCATGATCACGTCACAGCCTTCCGGAGGAAGAATCTGTTTGAAGACAACGTTGAAACCGTGGGAGCAGGAGAGAGTCTTGCCCGGAGTCATGTGCTTCTTGATCTCGTTGTCATAAGTGGACTTATGGAACTCGTCGGGAAGCAGAATGTGAATGATGTCGGCTTTGGCTGCCGCTTCGTCGGCGGACATGACCTGGAAACCGTCGGCAACGGCTCTGTCAAAGGACGGCCCTTTTCTGGAACCGATGATTACATTGACGCCGGAGTCTCTCATGCAGAGCGCCTGAGCGCTGCCCTGGCTGCCGTAGCCGATCACGGCAACTGTTTTTCCGTTTAAGATGGATGCATCCGCATCTTTGTCATGAAGGATTTTCACTTCCTGAGCCATTTTTACTCCTTCGCGGGACTGCCCGCTATTTAGTTTATATAGAGAATTTTGGAAAATTCTGTGTCAAAACTATAATTTAACACTCACCGTGAGTGATTTCAAATAGTTCCGGATGTTTTCACCGCTTTTTATCGCGGAAGCGCCGCTTCGGAATTCGGGAAATGATGTTCTTTTTGTCCGATGCGGTTGAAAACAGCATGATTCTCCTGTATTTTATACGGTAAAACAAAGGTGTTCCATGAAAGCGTCCGTTTATTGTCCCTCGACGGAAAAAATACCGTTGCACGAAAGAGTTACTGCGCTTGAACAGCTGCTCGGCGTCTGGTTGACCGTGCATGATATTCGCGGTATCTGGTCCGCCCGTCAGCGGGATGCCTTGCTTCCCGGACGCCGCTGGCACAGATGTCCTTTCTGCGAGGAGGGGCGTTTTACCGACAAAAACGCCGAAATCAACTGTTCCCGCGATTGTATGACCGAACCGCATCTGCGCGTCCGGAGTGATCCCCGCCCGTTCCTGAAATGCTGCTGGCGCGGAGTGTGGGAACTGGTGGTGCCTGTGTGTGAAAAGGGACAGCCGGTTCTGATCCTGTATGCCGGTCCCTTTCGCGAAAACGGCAGGCGTGAACCTGCCGATACCGGCGGCATGTCCGAATATCACCGCAGTTTTTACCGCCATCTGCCGCCGTTGAATATGATAGAAAAGAAAAGGCTTCTACCGGTTCTGGAGTTGATCGGCGCCGCGATTCAGGAGGAACTGCACAGAATCAGCGATCCTGAGCCCGCGTCGAATTCCCGTGCCGGAGCGATCCGGCGTTTCATTATGGAGAATGCCCATCGCGCGGTTGCAATGGAGGAACTTGCCGGCGCACTGCATCTTTCTTCCTCGCGTGCGGCGCATGTCGTGAAACAGGAACTGGGAATGTCTTTCGGAGAAGCGCTTTTGAAAGAGCGGATGAACCGTGCGGTCAATCTGCTTCGGACGCATCCTGCAATTCCGCTTCCGGAGCTTGCCGCCAGCCTCGGGTTCACGGACAGCAGTTATTTCATTCGCTGTTTCTCCAGAACTTACGGTATGGGGCCCCGCGCATGGATTTCCCGCCGGAAGACGGCGAATGCGTGAGGCACCGGCGGAATCCGTGCCGGGCGGAGTCTCACGCCGTTTTACCGGGGAGGCGCTGTTGCAACCGGTCCCAGTTCCAGACTGCTTAAAGTTCCGCGCGGCGCAAGGGTTGCCAGCGGCGGTTCCTCCAATGTGCCGGTGACTGGAAAAGCGCCGGTTTCTTTCCCGTTGATCAGAAGCCGGAGGGATTTCAGGTCATAGACCAGCTCCAGCTGAAATGTTTCCTTGGGAAGTGCGGGCTTCGGGAGCCGGAAAGTGAACCTGCCGTCCGATGTCCGTATGTGAAACAGCATTGCGCGCTTGCGCAGTCTGACCTCCAGTGTCCGGCTGCGTGTGCCGAGAAGCGTCTGATCCTCCATGTCGTCCAGCTTGAGCTCCATGCGGAGGCGGAATGCCCCCTGCGGGAAGGCGGACGGAGGGATCATCAGATAATTGCCGTCCCTGAAAACAAGGGACCAGCCTTTTTCCGTCCTGCGCCATGCCGGAGCCGTATCGCGGATTTTTCCGTCGGTGGGCAGTGGACGCGGATGCATGGAATAGACATAGCCGCCGAGCAGTGCATGGAGTTGTCTGCCGGACGGTTCGGCAGGCAGGATGTCGCCGCTTTCCGGCGTGAAACGCCAGCGGATTCCGCGTGCCGTATTTTCCGGCAGTGCAATGCTGCGGATTTGACGGGAGGCTCTCTCCCGTATGAGAACCGATACCTGTTTTCCGCTCTGCTCCTCGGGGCGGAAGGGATGGCTGCGGAAGACACGCCCGTCCATCGTGACGGCGCGAATGCAGTAGACAGGATCACGTCTGTCGGGGAACGGGACGTCGAAAGCGAACTTTACATGTTTCATGTGCAGGGGATACGGAACTTCGGGGAGTTCCGCGACGGGTTCCAGCTCCCAGCAGATCGAATGGTCAAGAGTTTTGCGGAAGATCCTGTTTTTGAGCAGTGTCTCGACGGGGACTCGGACTTTCTCGCCGCGGCAGCCGATCTCGAGAATCGCATCCGGCGAGGCGGAAAATAAAACTTCCCGCGCAAACGCCCCGCCGCCGAACGTGCCGGAAAGCGTATTTCCGGACTGTTTCGGAACCTCCATGCCCGCAAGTGCGTTCTGCGCGTTTTTCCTGCCCGTCAGTTTTCCGGCGACAGCTGTGATGTTCCACTTGTCGCCGGCAGCTTTCCTGCCGATTTTTTCCGTGACGAAACGGCAGAAGCGCAGGAGGATTTCTCCCTGCGGGACACGGTACTCCTGTTTCGGGTCCACTGCCGCCAGCGGGATGTCGTCCGCCAGCAGTTCCACGGTGGAGAGTTCTGCATTGCCGTCCAATACTCCGGAAACCTGAATCCGGCTGTCATGGACGCTCCATTGCGCTTTGAACTTGCGGAACTCCGCCATGTCCCGCAATGGAATCTTTACGTATTTGAGGTCCAGATTCGGAGAGAGCGTGAAACGGACATGCGGCAGCCCTTCGGAAATCACCTGCGTTCTGCCGTTTTCCGTAAGGGTGAGCTCCGTCCGCAGGTAACGATGGCCGGCGAAAACGGAGCCGGGCATGCAAAGTGTCCGTTCTTTCAGTTGCCGCCTGTCAAAAGTGAACTGCGGGGAGGTATATGCGCAACGGTTTTTCCAGTCGAAAAGCTTCAGCATTACGGTGTATTCCGACGCCTGGTCATTTTGACCGGGAAGCCCGAGAAACTCGAAAGACAGCATGTCCCCCAGTGCATTATCCTGCCGGAACGACAGAATGAAGTTCGGATATTTGCAGTCTTCTTCATGGGGTTCCGTCCGTCCCGTCAGGGCGCGTATTACGCGTGCGTTGGTATTCGCGTCCGAAACGAGCGGTTCCAGATGAGTGTTTTCATTGATCTCGTTCCATTCCGGCAGGATGATGTAATCAGGATTGGCGGCAAGGGCGATGGACAGGCTTTCCCGCAGGGCGCGCGTTCCTTCCTCATCCACCGAGTGAGAAAGCCTGTTCCGGTAGAAATAGGTTTTGTGCGCGCTCAAACCGAGGATTTTGCCCTTGAATTCCGGTTCATTCAGGACCGAGGTGAACAACGGGACAATGATATTTGCATAGGCGTCCGCATGGAACCTCTGCGCAGGCAGTCCGCGGTCATCTCCTGTGATGGTGATATGATTCGACCCTGAAAAATTAATCCCGTCCGCGACTCTCAGATAACTGCGCAGTTTTTCTTTCGCCTGTTCCAGCGTCCGCCCGGATATCCTGCCGCCGTTTCGGGTGTATTCGCCTGCAAGGCGATAGGCGGTCTGGCGCATTTCGACGGTAAAGAGCAGTTTTTCCGGAAACTCTTTTTTGAGTTCCGCAATATGCTCTTTCCATGCTTCCGGCAGGCATTTGTCCCCCTGATAGGAGGAAATCAGCAGTTTGCCGCCGGGATGCGCCACCGCAGGGGAGTCCAGCAGGCGCCGGATCAGATGCCGGAATTCTTCTTTGGAACCCGCCTGGAGAATCGTCCTGCTGTCTTTGGGTATCTGTGTGGAAATTTCCGGCAGGATGACTCCTTTGAAACCGGCGTGCTCGGCATACTCAAGCGCTTTGCGGACACGGCTGTGAGAATGCATTCCCATGAGAACAGCCAGTCCGTCGGTGAATTCGAGCGCGGTTCGTATCTGTGCGGCAAGCCCTTTCGGGACATTGTCCTTTGTGTAAATCTGCATTCCGCCGGCAAGCTCGCGGTTGAAATACAGCGGACGGTCTGTGAAGATGGTCCGGCAGTAACTGTCGAGATAGTTTTGAACGAGACTGTATTTGCTTTGGATTCTGGGATAGAAAAAGGTTTTTTCCAATACCCGTTTATGAGGTGTCAGCGGCAGGCGTTCGACCCATGTTTCAGCGGCGCGGACAGCGGTGCAGAGAATCAGCAGCAGGGTGAAAATATTCCGTTTCATGCGTCACCACCCCTGATTTCCCGCATCAAGCACCGGGTTGAACATGGGTTCCGTGATGTTTTTCACTAAAATATCGCGTCCCGTCCATGTGGATGTATGCCCGTCAACGTATGTCAGGTTGACGGCTTTCAGATTGTTGTGGCGCACATCCAGACGCGGAGGCTGAAACCCAGTATGGTAGTTGTCTTTGCTGAAATTATAGTAAGTGGAGTCGGCGAATGCCGCATATTTTCCCGGATTTTTCAAACGGCTGAGTTTGCGCCTGATTACAGTTTTCGTGTTCATGACATTGCTGTTGATTCCATAGGAAAAATACCGTTTGCAGAATCCGGTGGCATCCTTGCCGTCCTTCAGCGCAGTCTCCGTATCGCTTCGTTCGGGACACCCGTTGATGCTGGCGCCCTTGAGCCATTGCGCCTCGGCGATCTGCGGCATGATCATCTGCCTTGTAATGCTCAGGTAATGATTCCAGGGCGCCGTAGGATTGTTGGGGTCATTGGTGATTCTTGCGACATCCTGCGGAACCAGATAATCATTGTAATCATTGGCATACAGCGAAATCAGAATTCCCCATTGCCGCAGATTCCCCGTACAGAATGTAGTCCTCGCCTTGGCACGCGCAGTATGCAGGGCAGGCAGAAGCATTGCCGCCAGAATCGCGATGATGGCAATTACGATGAGGAGCTCGATCAGGGTGAAAATTCGCATTTTCACCCTGGAAGTAAGAACAGAAGAACAGGGAACTCTGAAGTAAGAAGGAACAGGGAAACATTTGAACAATTGAACAGGAAAACAATTGAACAACCGAAGGAAGAAAGAAGAAGCAGGATCAGGGGTGTGACAACGTCTGCCCCGGTCCTGCTGACGGAATGAAATACCAATTTTACTATTTTCCCTCATGAGGAGCTCGATCAAGGTGAAAATTCGCATTTTCACCCTGCGAAGCAAGAATATCGAACCGGAAACATGGAAGTAAGAAGGAGCGGAAAAACATTTAAATAATCGGGCATTAGAACAATATTGAACAGGGAAACAATCGAACAATCGAAGGATGGAAGAAAAAGCAGGGAGGGCACTGTCAATTCCTGTTCCAGCTTTGCTCCTGCCGGAATGAAATTTCTTTTTTGCCGCCTCCCGGAAAGAGCGGGCGAGCCATATTTCAGGGATAGGGATACGGAATCTTATTTTTTCAGCCATTTTCAAATTCCTCTTTTTATATTTTATAATTCAATTTGACTTGCAATTGCTTCAAAGGGCACCTCTGCCGGCCGGCAGTTCATCTGCACTGCGAGCGCGGCGCCGATTCCGGCGGCTTCTCCCATGGGAACGGCGTTGCCGCTCATGCGGTAACTGGAATGTGCAAGAAAGTCGCCGCTGATACAGCGTCCCGCCATCAGCAGGTTATCGCGGTCTGCACTGATCAGCGCGCCCCACGGAATGCTGTAACCGGAACATCTGAATGCGACTTCGATGATGCCGTTGCTGCGGTTCGGGTCCGGTGCATGGATATCCGGTTGTGCTGTGATCCTGCATACCGGACAGTCAGTTTTCATGATTCCTTTCAGATGATCCCCTGTAACGGTTTCCCGTCCGTGAATCCGGCGTCCTTCACGAATGCCGAGTTGTTCCGATGTCGCGAGCAGCTGGATATTGCGCCAGACTCCGCCGAGTTTGCGCAGGGCATCGACCTGACGGTGCAGTTCATCGCGCCCTTTCAGTACCATTTCCGTAATGCTTTGCGTACTGAACGGACTGGTGCCGTAGCCGTGAAAACTCATCAGCCCGAAAACTCCCGAGCCGAAATGGATCAGGGTCGGTTTGTCGTAAGTGGGTTCAACTCCCGCTTCACGGAGCGCCGCCAGAAAAAGCTCTTTTCCATTGGAGGTGGTCAGATAACGTTCCACTTCCGCAAGTTCGAGCCCGCCGAGCAGTCCGTTCAGGGAAGACGGCTGGGCGTGGCCGTCTTCGCCCGCATAGTCGAAGCCGCAACCGGAGAGTGCCGCCAGATCGCCGTCGCCTGTGCAGTCGATGAAAACCTGTGCCGTCCATGCCTCGCGTCCGGACTTCGATTCCGTAACTGCATGGGTTATTTTTTGGCTGTCCCGGATTGTTCCGGCAACTGTCATGCCGTAACGGATCGTCACCCCGGAATCGAGTGCAAGCCGCTCCAGCAGATATTTGAATTCTTCCGGCGGAATGCCGAGTTTGCCGGTTGGAGTCAGCCAGCCTCCGTGAAGCGGGATTTCCCTGCGGAGTTCCGCGAGAAAACCGTGTTTGTTGTGCTGGTCGAGAATCCAGGGCATCAAGCCCGCGGTCCAGATGCCGCCGAGACAGCTGTTCCGTTCCAGCAGCAGTGTTTTTCTGCCTCTGCGTGCCGCCGCACATGCCGCCGAGATGCCTGCCGGGCCGCCTCCGCATATTATGATTTCAAATTCGCCGCTGACGGGCAGTGTGCGTTCCGGTTCCGTGACTGTTTTCATTCGATTATCCTTGTCGCTGATTCTTTTTGCACTATTATAATCGAATTGCGGAAAAACGACAAGGACGATCCTGCTGTATTTACTGGATTATTCTGCTGTTTCAGGCAGAATCGGATCATGGACGCAACTGCTGTCTCTTTCAGCCCGGACGATGCCGGCACATCAGATGGGCTTTGTTCGTGAGGATGCCCTCCGCGCCGAGTGATTTCAGGCGGAACATTTCTTCCGGATCATCGGTGAAGAAGACATTGCCGCGCAGTCCGAGCTCCCGCATATAACGGTAATTTTCCTCTGTTGTGAACTCGCGGACAGGCTGTGCAAAGCGGCACCCGTCGATTTCGCGGCATCGTTTCAGGGTTTCCGGGTTGGATCGGGTCTCCCAGCCGTGCGTTGTGCAGAGCTCTATCTCCGGGTCAATGGCTTTTACCTTGTCGATCAGCGCGGGATAAACCGTGAAGTAGCCGTGGTCATACATATCATATTGTCGGAACAGACGGCATATTTCGTTCAGGACATCGTCCGTTTTCGCATAGACTTGGATATTCATTGCCGCCTTGCCTCGGAATTCCGCCAGGATATCCTCGAACGTCGGAATCTCCATCACATCATAAACCGGGGCTTCCCGTCGCATATTCTGAAGCCAGCAGGAAAAATTAAGCTTTTTGAGTTCGGACAATGTATGTTCTTCCGGTTTTCCATGCCCGTTGCTTGTGCGGTCGATTGTTTCGTCATGCAGGAGAACGGGAATGCCGTCGGCGGTCCCGCGCAAATCGAATTCAATCATATCGGCTCCAGCTTCGACCGCTTTTCTCATTGCAAGCGCCGTATTTTCCGGAAACTCGAACGATGCCCCGCGATGTGCCGTGATCATGAAATGAGTGTGGTTCCGGTAAAGTTCCGTCAAAGTCCTGCCGCCCATATTTTATCCTTCCTTTCTATTCCTGAACAATGCCTTCCAGCATTTTCCGCTGTTCCGGTATGATATTGCGGGTAAAGACGGCTGCCGGATTGCCTCCGACAAGCCGCATGAATAAACTGTTGTTCAGTGTCGCAAGATACGTTTTGCCGTCGGCTTTTTCATAAATTGCGATTCTGCACGGGATGATGCTCCCCAGCTGCGGATCGGAGGTAAGAAGCGGCGCGGCATAGGCACGGGAACAGAGCTCGAAAACAGAGATTTTGCCTGCCGGCAGTCCGCACTTCTGCGAACGGATTGTCCAGCCGGGAATCGCGGACGCATTGACGGGGAACTGCCTGACGGTTTCTTCATAAGAAAGCCTGCTTGGGGTTTCGCGGATCAGCGATGCGCGCAAATAGAAAATCCCGCAGGTGAAAGTCAGTGCGATTCCCCAGAGAAGCCCGAGACAGAAAGAAATGACTCGTGGATATTTTTCATAAATCTTCATAAAGATTCCGTTCCTGTATTGTTGTTTTCCGCATAATATACCGCATCCTGCCGTAAAAACGACAAAAAACGGAAAAAAATCAGAAGAATCCCTTGCCCTTTCCGAAAGAACGTGTATAATATGACGCTTGAAACTCCTGCCTTGAGTCTGAGTTTCAGCACATTTTGGAACCATAGCTCAGTCGGTTAGAGCAGGTGACTCATAATCACCGGGTCGCAGGTTCGAGCCCTGCTGGTTCCACCAATTGATTTTCAACGGCTTATGAATTATTTCGTAAGCCGTTTTTTTGGTGTCCGCCATTCACTTCCGGTGATTGACGGGGCAATGCGAGCGGAGCACCCGCCGCACTTCTGCACAGACATGCAGAGACGGCAGCAGGTGAATTTCCGGTCTGTTTATCTTTTCGCAAGGATATCCTTGATAGCTTCGATGACGTCATCCTGATCTTTTTCCGTCATATCGGGGAACAACGGAATGGAGCAGATGCGCTCTGAATTCCATTCCGTGTTCGGATACATGCCGGTTTGATAGCCGAGCACATCACGGTAGTATTTCTGCAAATGCGTGCAGCGGAAGTGAAGCCCGGTTCCGATATTGCGTTTTTTAAGCTCACTCATGAATTCATCACGTGTCAGTCCCGCTTTGTCTGTGACGCGGACCACAAAGAGATGCCAGGCATGTTTCATCCTGTAATCGGGATCTTAGAGCGGCAGAATCTCGTCGATGGAAGCGAATTTCTCCCGGTAGCGGAGAGCCAGCGCCTCCCGTTTCG
>DXVA01000020.1:25173-25626 GCA_019408975.1 Lentisphaeria bacterium
GACAGCTCCAAGCACCGCCTGCATATCCGGCATGTTGAATTTGAATCCGGGTTCCACAACCTGCGCCTGTGGTGCGCGTCCATGTGTCTGACGGTCGTAGGCATCCACGCCGAGACCGTGGAATTTGAGGCTGCGGACCTTCCCCGCAAGTTGAGGATCATCGGTTGTGAACATGCCGCCTTCGCCGGTCGTAATATTTTTGATCGGGTGGAACGAGAACATGCAGGTGCCCTTCGCGCCGATTCTTTCCCCGTTCCATTCACTGCCGAGAGCGTGGGCGGCATCTTCGACGAGCATGATGTTGTGTTTTTCGGTGATCTTGCGGATCGGCCCCATGTTCAAGGCGGCTCCTGCGAAGTGAACCGGAACAATCAGCCGGGTTCTCGGAGTGATTTTCTCCTCAATTGCTTCCGGCGTGACCATCAGAGTGTCACGGTCTACATCGACAAAAAC
>DXVA01000200.1 GCA_019408975.1 Lentisphaeria bacterium
CTTTCATAGATGAAATCAGTCATGACATTCCCCATCAGAACTGGGGGGCCAAAGAGTGGGATGCTGACTTTCAAGCGATGAAAACCGTCGGTATTGACACTGTCGTTGTTATACGCTGCGGTTGGAAACGCTGGATGACTTTCCCCAGCGAAGTCCTGCGTCGGCAAAAACAGGCGTTTGAGCCGCCCCAGGATTTGATACGGCTCTTTCTCAATTTGGCGGAAAAATACAGCATGAAATTTTTTTGCGGTACTTACGATTCCGGTAATCCGTGGTGGCACGATGATTATCCGGTGGAGGAAGAAACCGCTCTGATGACCGCTGTTAACGATGAAATTTATGCAAAATACGGTTCATCTCCGGCATTTGCAGGCTGGTATCTGTCGCAGGAAATCACCGGCAAAGATACCCATGCATCCCAATGCTACCGCAAAATGGCTGTCCATCTGAAAGAAATCTCCGGTAATCTGCCCATTCTGATTTCTCCGGGAATCCTCGGAGCGAAAGCCTACAACGAGAATATGGAGAAACTCGGAAAAACCATTTCTTATGAGGAACACGAGCGTGATTGGGATCAGGTTTTCCGGCGAATTCAGGGACTGGTGGACATTGTGGCATTTCAGGACGGACACTGCGAAATCGAAAAACTGCCGAAATTTTTACAGATTAACAAAAAACTCTGCGACAAATATGGTATTGACTGTTGGACGAACACCGAAACTTTTGATCGGGATATGCCCATTGACTTCCTGCCAATAAAGTGGGATAAACTTTATCTCAAACTGAAAGCCGCTGAAGAAGCTGGATTTTCCCGGGCGATGACCTTTGAGTTCTCGCACTTTCTCAGCCCGAATTCCAGTTACCGTTCGGCAAATCACCTTTACAACCGTTATCGTGATTATATCGAATCTCGTGGTTTGTAAGATAGTTCTTTGCCCTCGTAAAGCACGTCTATTGTCATTGAAAACATGGAAGAAGTGTGGAGTTTTTTTGGGGGATTTGGATGAGGATTTCTTTTGCGGCTCCCGGAATTTTGTCTTGGTTTCGTAAGAAATTAACCAAATTGGAATTGCATGAAGTTTCCATGAAAAAAGTCGGGCTGACCTCAATCCGATACAGTCGGGTTTCATCTGTATAGATTTCTGTGGTTGCTCCTGTCCAGTGATGATCGGTGATGTACTGTTTCTGTTTCGGCAAAGCCTTGTTGTTGAACTGATTGCACAAGACTTCACATATTTTTGAATTCCCGATGAATTGCCGGCGATCCGGCAGAAATGTAATTTTATTGCCATTCCGAATCATTAAGGAGACAAAGAGCGTAATGCTTCCCGCA
Source organism: Lentisphaeria bacterium (assembly GCA_019408975.1). Taxonomy (GTDB): domain Bacteria; phylum Verrucomicrobiota; class Lentisphaeria; order Victivallales; family UBA1829; genus UBA11452. The sequence continues at coordinate 1,334 of DXVA01000200.1, forward strand.
TAATTTTTTGTTCTAAAGACAAATTGATTATAAATATGATTCTCAAATCTGAAGCCTTATAGCAACTCAATCTCCAGCCCATCGTGATTAAGGTGAATAGTATGTTGGTCATTCATTAAAACTCCTCTTTTGCATATTATATCTTTTGAAAGGAGTGTTTTTGAAATATTACTTAGAAATTGTTGTTCTTTTGGCAGTGGGCATTCTGAGAAATGACGCTGAGGTTTTGAAATGAAATTGAAAACGTTTCAAAATTATAACTTGTTGGCAATAAAGATTCTGAGAGATAGACCGCTGGACGAATCCGCTACTCTCCGCCATTTTCCGATGACTTATTGGTAGCTGATGGATTTGCTGTTCCGTTGTTTTCAGTCTGATATGTGCAGAGTGGGACCCGAACAGGAAGGTCAGGACAATGGAAATTGCCGTTGCACACTGGAGTAGATGAAGCGGATGGAATCCCGACATTGCACATGTCTGTATCTCAGCGCTTATTCTGTCTGAGCATGTGTCTCATGTCCCGAATTCCATCCAGTTTCTCCGTGCAGCAGATCTTCATGGAGCGGACCGTATGGTATCGGGACATACAGCCTGATTCGCCGAGGCAGGTTTTCAGGCAAGCAGAGAGGCATTGTCGAGAATCTTCAGCCCGGCTGTGCAGGCAGGGCAGTCGCACCATTTGCCGCCGGCGGCTTTGACCGCATGAGCATGTTCCGCCATGGCTTTTGCCTGTTCATCGCCAAAGATCTGTTTTGCCTGCTGAGATTCAAAGAATTCAATAACATGTTCGATCGTGGCGACATCCTCCCGGATTTCCTGCAAAAGCGTCGCTGCTGCGGCTTTTTCTTCCGCAGTGCCTTCCGCATTGAGCCATTTTTCGCCCGCCGCTTTCAGTTCCTGGCAGCAGGACGGTGCGGCAATCATGTCTTTGACTGTCTGTGTGAGTTCTTGTCTGTTCATTTTTCAATCTCCTGTTGGTTATGGGTTTTTATTTATTTTTTCAAATTGTTCTGTTGCATTTCCGCTTTGCGGACGTTGTCGAGCACCCGTTCCAGGTATGCTTCCAACTGTGCCGCTTCTTCATCGGAAAATCCCTGATAAGTCAGCTCATTCATCCGTTCGGAAACTGCCAGGTATTCTTGCTCCAGCGCACGTGCGCGGGGCGTCAGCACGATCAACGTTTTCCGTCGGTCGCCGGTCGCCGGCAGACGCCTGACCAGCTGTTTCCGCTCCATGCGGTCCAGCATACTGGTCAATGTCGCATTCGCCAGTCCTGTCCCGTCGGCAAGCGCCTGAATGGAAATGGAGTCGCGGGTCCACAGAACATACAGAATCCGTCCCTGCGGACCGTTGAACTCGTCGATGCCGTATTCTACGAGCATTTTTTCCAGAAGTCGGCTGATATGTTGTTTCGTCAACGTGACCAGCATACCGATTTTTCTATTCATAATGCACCTTTTTTTATTCTTCCGGCTTTAGAATGCGTGAGCATTCTTTTCAAATCAAGGGGTTTGCTCCTGTCGCAGTCCTGCACCATACTATTTCGGGATTTCAGCATTGCTTTGGCTTTCCGATACCCCGCTGTTTGCCTCAGAAAATTTATTTGCTATTCTTAATTTCTTATATAAGATATTACTATATGGAAATAAAATCAAGCGAAAAAATAAAAAAAATCGTTTTTTTCCATAATTGCGAAGGCAGCCGCGGCAGCAGCCGGAATCCCCGAGCGGAAATGGAACTGCTGAGCAGAATGCAATGAACGCTTTTTTGGAAAATGCGGTAATCCGGGAGAGTTGCGGGAATTTATGATATGCAGTGTGCCCATTTCCTGCTTGCAGGAAGCTCCGTGAAGTTGTAAATTACAGAAAAAAGAGTTGGCAGGAAACATACAGAGGGCAGGAAATGGGCATAAACTGTTTTGAGATCATCTGTTACTTTTATCCGGAGGATACAGCCTTGCGCCGGCTTTTGCTGGAACACTGCGGGCAGGTGCGTGACAAGGCGCTTGCCATTTTGAGGAATCCCGCCGGAGACGGGCTGGAAATTGATGCCGGACTTGTGGCTGACGGCGCCATGCTTCATGATATCGGAATCGGCAGATGCCATGCTCCCGGGATTTTGTGCGAGGGAGCGGAACCGTATCTCCGTCATGGCGTGATCGGAGCGGAGATGCTGCGCGGATACGGACGGAAATACGGACTTGACCTTGAAGCATGTGCGCGTATCTGCGAGCGGCATACGGGGACGGGAATCACGGCGGAAGAGATACGGATGCAGAAACTTCCGCTCCCTGAACGCGACTATCTGCCGGAAACGCCGGAAGAGAAGCTGATCTGCCTTGCGGACAAGTTTTATTCAAAGTCAGGCGGACGGAGGGAGAAAAACGTTTGCCGCATCCGTCGGTCCATGATGAAGTTCGGAGCTGATTCCGTGGCGCGGCTGGATGGGATGTGCCGGATGTTCGGCATACAGGAATGAAACGGATGAGCCGCTGTGCCGTCCGGGTGCGGCTGACTTTGGCAGATTCTCCAAAGTGATAAAAAAAAGATCCGTTTTGCTATTTACAAATCCATGAGGACGGGCTATAATCCTGTGACAGTATCATAACAGCAGGGAGAATGGAAGATGGTGACAAAGGAGCTGGATGGAATTTCTTTGCAATGGCCCGCGGTCTGCGTGGTGATCGGCGGGCGGAAGTATGTCGCGGAACAGGGGCATTTTGAGAACGAAGACCTTGTTATGGATGTCTCACTTGAGAAGTGCGGCAGGATTTGGAGCAAACGTCTTGAGGCAAGAGCGAAGCGCCCGCTGCCTACGCCCGATTACGTGGAGATGGACCGTCAGACTGTGCCCGATCCGGCGATGAGGCTGTGCGGCTATCTTGATTCCGGCGGTCAGGTGAAGCGCGAAGGGGCTGAAGAGGAGGGCGGGGGAGTGATTCCCGGCTGCGGATATCCTTTGATCGGCAGGAAAATCTTCACCGGACTTACGCATCAGGCGGGATTTGCCCGGATCGAATCGCAGGATTCTGCCTCCACGACGTACTCCCTGCGGCATCATCCGGTCTGGAACGGAGACCGCCTGGAGAGTATTGAGGCTGTATTCTGCGTTTCAGATGAGCCGGAAAAAGACTTTGCCGAATATATTGAAAGCATACGGGCGCCTATGCCTTTGAAGCCGTTTTTCGCGTTCTGTTCCTTCTGGTCCGATCCGTACCTCGGCAATTACGAGTATGCCGTGACCGGAGAAGCGATGAAACGTTTCATCGGTGCCTACCGCAGGCTGGGCTTTCAGCCGGATGCTTTCACTTTTGACGCCGGATGGCAGAACAGAAAAAGTTTTTTCGAACCGAAAGAGGGGCTTGAGTTTGAGAAATACCCGAATCTGAGCCTGTGGGTTTCGCACAACGGGCCGATGGGAATCGATCCCGGTTTTCTCCGTGAAAACGGAATTGCCGTTGGAGAAGGTTTAAGCTCCGCTTATTGCGGAGACAATTACGGAGTGCTGCTTGACCGGAAACTGGAACGGAGATTGACGGAAAGATTCTGTGAGCTTGCGCGGCACTGCCTGCACCTGAAAATCGACTGGGACAACGATTGCGCGGTGTCACCGGAGTTCAAAGAGAAATACCCGACACGTGATCATGTCCGCGAAGGTTCGATCAATGCGATGAACCGGATTATGGATGCGGTCCGGCGCGTGAACCCGAATCTTCTTGTCCGCAACGGCTGGTGGCCGTCTCCGTGGTGGCTGCGCCATGCCCAGCATGTATTTTTGAGCCAGTCGGGCGATTCCGAGTATGCCAGTCTGCCGGCGCTCCATCAGCGTGCTTCCGCGGCGACGCACCGCGACATGATGTATTACAATCATCTGCGGCGCGACCATTCCATGATTCCGCTTTCCAGTTTTGACAACCATGAGTTTCCGAACTCGATCCGTAATGCTTTCGATGATACGGATTCCACATGGGCGGACAATCTGATGCTCTGCCTCCTGCGGGGCAGCACCTATTTCTCATGGACGGTACAGCCGGAAAGCCTGACGCCGTATCGGGCGGAGACAATGAAACACGCCATGCGTTTCGCACGTGACTACGCACCGCATCTTTTTGTGAAAAATGGGGGGATGTTCGGAGGGAATCCCGGGCTGGGCGAGGTTTACGGTTTTATCCAGGGCGGAGAAGGAGAAGATGAGTCGTGGTGCGTTCTGCGGAATCCCGCACCTCTTCCACAAAGATACCGTCTGCCGGAATTTTTTGGACATGCCGTTCAGTTTTATTCCGATTTCCGGGCTCTGGAACGTGAATTTGTCCTGCTGCCGGAGGAGGTGAAGTGCCTGATTGTTTCGCGGAAAAAGCTCAGGCTGCCGTTTGCCGTGCCGTTTCAGGCGGCGAAGAACGGTCCGCGGTATGAGTATCGTTTTCCCGCATCGGCAACTGTTTCCGCGAAAGTGCAGCCGATGGTGGCGGAACTGCACCGGATTTCCGGATTGAATTTTGAGAATGTCTCTTTTGAAGCCGGCGGAACCTCTCTCTTTTTCGATGTTGTGGCGCCTTACCGTATGAGTGATCTGCGCGTCTGCATGAGAATCCGCGGAGAGTCCGCCGGGGAACTTCGCTTCAAAGCGTATTCCTCCCGTTATTACGGGAATGTACCTACTTCGTCCTTTGCACTTCCCGTCACGGAGATCTGTTCCGGCAAGACGGGTTACGGCGAGCGGAAGAACCCCGAAACATTTTTCCGGAAAAAGGAACGGTATTTCACTTTTCCCGTTCCCGCCGGCGGAAGAACTTCTTTCGATCTGGAATTCTCGCAAAGAATTGCTTCCGGAGCTCTGGAGCTCTGGATTGCAGGTTATGAAGACATTTCCGCCGAGTGCCTGAAACGCTCCCGCGCTCCGGCGGGATTTTCGAAAGCCCTGCCGCTCCAGCATCCGTATGGATTTCCGTGCGCGCTGAAATGCGACCTGGCGGGCGGTGATGCTCATGATCATTGATTCACACATCCATCTGCATCTGGATTCCGGGACGGATGATCCCGATATCGGGAAACGAATCATCGAGGACGCCATGCGCTGCGGGATCGGTGCATGCATCGCATCCCATGTGGTTGCCGATTCCTCCTGCGGCGGTGGCGCATACCCGACCTCCCGGCATTTGCGCGAGGCGAATTCCTATGCCGCACTGCAGGCGCGGCGCAATCCGGGGCGTCTCTATTTTCTGGTTTACCTGAATCCGCAGAATCCGGATTGGGAGCAGGAACTGGCGCGCGGAATCGAAAACGGAGCGGTCGGAGTCAAACTCTGGATCAGCCTGAAGAATCCGCATGGCGGATTGGAGGAGACTGTTGCGGTACTGCGGCGTGCCGCCGGGTTGAAACTCCCGGTTCTTCTGCATGTGTTCAACCGGACCGGCGGCAATCTGCCGGGGGAAATCGACATGATGGAGTTTGCATGGCTTTCCCGCACCGTTCCGGGGTGTGTCATGATCGCCGGGCACAGCGGAGGGAACTGGCGGGAGTCTTCCGGTATGCTGGAGTATTGTTCTCCGAATACGTTCTGGGAGACCGGCGGGAGCAATCCCGACAGAGGAATGGTGGACGGAATTCTGCGGAACTGCCCGCCGGAACGTCTGCTCTACGGTTCCGATGCGCCGGGCCGCGCTTTTGCCCCCCAGGTATGGAAAGTGATGGAGAGCGTTTTATCTTCCCGGGAACGCGAATTGGTGCTGTGCAGAAACGCCATAAAAATCTTCCATATCCCGGAGCCTGCGCCGTGGAGTGAAGCAGCGCCGCGGAATCTGCCTCTTCCTGCGGGAGAGGATGAAGATCACTGTTGTTTCTGCGGGAAATATCCTTTCGACCGGCGGCGTTCCATTCCGCCGGAAGAATTGGAACGTCTGCTGGCGGGGCATGGGATCAGAGCGGCTTATACGGCGGAACTTGACAGTATTTTCCATATTGACCTGCCCGAATCCAACAGGGAGTTTCTTGCACGCTGTTCCGGGCTGCACCGGGTCATGCCCCTTGCCGTAGTCAATCCCGGCGCTCACAACTGGATTGCAGTGCTGGAGCAGGCGGCTTCCGGCGGTTTTTCCGGCATCTGGGTTTCTCCTGCATTTCACTGCTGGAAACTTGATGATTCCCGTTATAACGATTTCTTCAGACTGTGTGCGGAGCGGAAGCTTCCGCTTTGGCTGAACTGCGGTTTTGGAGAACCGCGTTTCTTCCATCCCTCCTTGAAACTGCGCCCAGTGGGGGATTCCGAAATCGTAGAATTTATGAATACGGCGCCGGCGAATGCCTATGTCTTTCAGGGAAAAATTCCGCCGGCGAAACTGCCTTGCCGGGAGGACTGCCGCTGGGTGTTGGCGCCGTTGACGGATTTTGGAGGGATGCTGAAACGGTTTGCGGAGATGAAGTCGGCTCCGGGGCTGGTCTGGGGCAGTGAATTTCCTTTCCGCGATATCGGTGAAGCCTATGCTGCGGCGCGGGCTCAGTTCCGGTGAGTTTTATTAAAAAAAATTGTTTTAATAGTGCGATGCTTTCCATCGCAAAAACAGCTTCGTGCAGGACTTTCAGTCCT
>DXVA01000201.1:0-1057 GCA_019408975.1 Lentisphaeria bacterium
ATATATCACATCCTGTGTACGTGACGAATTCCCTGAAACGATTTTCCTTCTGGAAGGCCTCGGCGGCGATCCGGCTGTGACGGCGAATCTGCTTGACAAAGCGAATATGAACTGGGCTTACTCCGAACTGTTCCAAAACTATTCCCGCGAACAAATCGAAGGATACCTGAAATATGCATGGCTCCGCAGCGCCGGCGACGGAATTATGGTGCATTATGCGGAAACCCATGACAACAGCCGGCTTGCGGCGGTTTCACCGGAATATGCGCGGATGCGGACGGCGCTCTGCGCTTTGACTTCCACCAACGGCGCTTTCGGTTTCGCCAACGGCGTCGAATGGTTTGCGACGGAAAAGATTGACGTGCATGAATCTTCCGCACTGAACTGGGGTGCGGTCCCCAATCAGGTGGACCTCATCAGCCGGCTGAATACGATTCTTGCGGCGCATCCCGCATTTCATAACGGGGCTGTCGTGAACTTCATCGACTCCGGCACTCCGTCCGGCGTGATTGTCGGGAGGAGTGATCCGGACGGTGGCAGTTCCGTCATAGTGGCAATCAATCTGGAGACCGGGAAAAGCACGAATGTCTCATGGAACATCTATTCGGCGCCGTTTGATGCGGAAACGGTATATGACCTGGTCAGCGGACGCCGGATCAGTCTTGTGCGGGCATCCGGCGGCAGACGTTCTCTGATGCTTTCCGGCGGGCAGATTTTCTGTCTGTGCAAAGACAGGAAAGAACTGGAGCGCGTCATGGAACTTGAGGCGCGCGACCGTTTCCTGCCGGAGAAGATCGAACAGCAGGAAGCTGCCGCGATGGCGTTCCGTGCGATTGCCGCAAAAAACAATTCGATCATCTGCTGCGGCGAAGATTCCGTATTCGCGGCGGAAAGCATCCTGCGTTCACCGGAACAGTTCCTGCGCGATCTGTACGGCGACGGGCAGGAAGCGCCGTTCACCTGCTGGCAGTGGCCCGCCGATACCAAACGCGCGGTCATGCTCCCGCCGGGGCATTTCCTGCTGGTGAAAGCCCCCTGCCGGTTCCGGGCATGTTTT
>DXVA01000201.1:1067-7912 GCA_019408975.1 Lentisphaeria bacterium
CGACAAGGTGGTTTCCCTCGCGAACAGCCTGCATGAATCAAGCGGCGTCTTCTTTGCGCTGCTCCCCCCGGTTCCGGTTCCTGAAAAGCATAAGGAGGCAAAGCTGATCATCTCTGTTTTCGGTTCGGAAAAACTGGAACGCAGGGTTTCTCCGATCATGATTCTGGCAGAGGACGTAAAGGAGTTCAAGCTTTCCTATGGACGTGAGGAACTGCGGCGCGGGAAACGCAATTTTCTTCAGGCGAACGGGCGCGGCGGATTGATCTGGCTGCCTGTCGAACCCAATGAACTGCGGAGCCGCTACGATGCCGTCCTGCTCGGCAATCTGAATCCGGATTATCCGGTAAACCGTCATATCATGCTGAGGCGTTTCCGGATGTGGGCAGTGCACCATGCCCGCATTCAGGAATTTACAATCGACTGCCTGAAAGAGTTCCATATTGCGGACAACGGCGGCGGCGTCTGGGAATATGAACTGCCCGTCGGCAACGGCATGTTTGTCGAAATCCGTGTCAAACAGGAAATTCTTTATGACGAAAACGCCGTAATGTTTACACTGGCGCGTTCTTCCTGTGAAGGCAAAGGGCACCGCCTTTGCGACAATACTCCGGTGAAGATCATTGTCCGTCCTGACATTGAAGACCGTTCTTTCCACGAGGAGACGAAAGCTTCGATGGGACCCGAACGCTACTGGCCCGGGCTCATCAAGGCATCGGACCACGGTTTCGAGTTTCATGCGGCTTCGGACCGCATCCTGTCTGTGACCGGCTCCAAGGGGCGTTTCCACCGTGCCGAGGAGTGGACTTACATGATCTGGCAGGAAAAGGAGGCGTCGCGCGGGCTGGAACCCAACAGCGATCTGTTCAGCCCCGGTTACTTCACGGTTTCGCTTGCCGGCGAGGAGGCGCTCTATATCGCGGGACAGATGCTGACCTCCCCCGATGCGCCGAAGATCCCCCCTGCGATGGTCAGCGAAGCGGCATTTGCGAAAAAGCGCGACACTTCGGTCGAGAACACGATGCTGACTGCGCTTTCGCAGTTCATCGTAAAACGCGGCGACCTGAAAACTGTGATTGCCGGATATCCGTGGTTCCTCGACTGGGGGCGCGATACGCTGATTGCCGTGCGCGGGCTGATTGCCGCACCGGAATTCAGGGATCACGTCAAGGCGATCCTGCTCCAGTTTGCCTCCTATGCAGACCGCGGCACGATTCCGAATATGATTTTCGGCGGCAATGCCGATAACCGCGATACCTCCGATGCACAGCTCTGGCTGTTCACCGCCTGCAGCGATCTCTGCAAGGCGGAAGGCAACTTCTCGTTTCTTGAGCAGCGGGTCAGAAACGGAAAAACGCTTCTTGAGACCCTGATTTCGCTGGCGGAAGGCTTGATCGCCGGTACACCGAACGGGATCGCGGCAGATCCGGAATCCATGCTGGTGTTCAGCCCGTCCCACTTCACATGGATGGATACGAACTATCCCGCAGGCACGCCGCGCCAGGGTTATCCGATTGAAATTCAGGCATTATGGTTTGCCGCTTTGCGTTTCCTCGGTGAATCGGTCGGAGGCGCCGCCGGCGGGGAATGGAGAAAACGTTCGGAGCAGGTTGCCGCATCGATCGCAAAATATTATGTCCTGAAGGGGCGTGATTATCTTTCAGATTGCCTGCACTGCAATCCCGGAGTCCCTGCCTCGAAAGCGGTTCCTGACGATCATCTGCGCCCGAATCAGCTCTATGCTTTGACCCTCGGCGCCTTCAAGGATCACCGCCGTTCGAGGCTGATTCTGGATGCCTGCTCCAAACTTCTGATTCCCGGAGCGATTCGCAGTCTGGCGGACCAGAAGACGGATTACGCGCTTGCAATTTACAGTTCATCCGGCACTCTGCTGAATGATCCGGTACATCCCTACCGGGGCAGATATGAGGGCGATGAAGATACACAGCGCAAACCGGCTTATCACAACGGCACCGCCTGGACCTGGCAGTTCCCTGCTTATTGCGAAGCCTACTGCATGATCTACGGCAAAGCGGGCCGCCGGACAGCCCGTTCCCTGTTGTCTTCATGTTCACTGATCATGAACGACGGCTGTATTTCCCAGCTTGCTGAAATTCTGGACGGGGATTATCCCCATACCCAGCGAGGCTGCGGAGCACAGGCGTGGGGAATTTCGGAATACTATCGTGTCTGGAAACTCCTTCATGAATGAATAAGGCGATTTACAGAACCGGATGGATATCTGCGTTGCACACACATTTTTTCATCCGGGTTCTGCGCGATCAGCTCTGCAAACAGCAATTTTGCCTTCTTACCCCCTGCCATTCACTTTCCTGACCAGTTCGCATGGTCAAAACCCCGATTCGTCTCACTTCATCCGGCAGGATGAAATGGAAATCCGGATAATTTTTCATTTTTTTTTCGTTTGCCCTATTGACAAAAGCAGGATTTTATTATATAATTTATGTATAGCGTTAAACAAATAAATTGAAAGTGAAGACAGGCAGTTCCGGATGACAGCAAAACGGGTTACATTGAAAGAGGTCGCACTGGAGGCGGGAGTCAGCATGATTACGGCTTCCAACATCATCAGCGGCAAAAGACTGGACCATGCCAGCCCTGCGACACGGCACAAGGTGCAGGAAGCAGCACGCAGACTGGGATACCGTCCGAACCTGGCAGCACGTCAGCTCGCCAGCCGGAAGAACGACGTCATCGGCATGCTGATCGACAGCGAATCCCCGATCTTCTACCGCGATGTCCTCCGGGAACTGGAGCGCCTTGCCAATGTCAAGGGCTGGCGCCTGCAAATCGGGATTGTGCATAACGACCTGAACTCAATCCGGCAGTATGTCAACGATTTTCTCGGAAATCAGATCGGCTATGTAGTCTGCGCGACTCATAACTATCCGGATTTCGGAGCGGAGATCCCCGCCATGTTTGAACCGTTCCGGAATGTGGTCTTTCTGGAGGAACCGCTCTGCCCGACCCGTTTTCCGGTTGTCGCATCAGATCATAACGCGAATTATTTCCACGCGGCAAAAGGGCTGATCGAACGCGGCAGGAAGCGGATCGTCTGCTGTGCCAGAAAGAACTCCTACCGTGACCCGAGTTTTTTCAGAGCGGAAAAAGGATTCAAAGCGGCATATTCCGACGCCGGCATCCCCTTCGAGGAGGGATTCTGGTTCGTCAAACCGGAGCCGTTTGACAAACATTTTGCGGAACTCCTTGATCTGAAACCGGATGCGTTGATCGTCGCCAATGAGAAAATGATGTTCAAGGCGTTGAAACAGCTGAAAAAAGCACATCTGCATGTCCCGCATGACATTGCCCTGTTCAGTGCCGAGCTCTCCGTATTCGCCGAACTGGCGGACCCTGCCTTTTCCGGATTCAGCTATAATGCAGAGGAGCTCGCCGTTCAAATCATGAAACATCTGCCTCTGTCTCCTGATGATCCGCCGGACCGGAATCCGGTTGAATATATCCGCGCCAATCTGGTTTGGAGCGAATCTACGGAATCAAACAGAATCAATCATACGGAAAGGAAAAACCATGCTGGAAAAATCTGAAATGAGAAAACCACAAGGAAGCCATCCTTTGCTGTCGGCTTTGCCGAAAGGGAAGAGAAGCGGAAACAATGGAAGTGAATTCACTCTAATAGAACTTCTCATCGTAATTGCGATCATTGCCATCCTTGCCGCCATGTTACTGCCTGCATTGGGAAGGGCAAGGGACAAGGCACGCGAGATCAGCTGTCTCGGTAAAATGAAGCAGAATATGCAGCTGGCTTCCATGTATTTGAACGATTATGACAACGAGATGCTGCTGTACAGCAGTCTGGATAAAGGGCAGACATGGTTCGTCACACTGTATTATGGCGGTTTCTATTATCCGAAGCCTGTTCCGGAAAATATCAGGAAAGTGGAAATGATGGCATGCTGCCCTTCTCAGGAAATCAAATTATCCAATACTTATCCCACCGGATTCTCTCAAGGCTCAACACGTGGTGTTTACGGCGCGCTTATTGCATCTCAGGACTATTTCAACGGGATTGAATTCCGCGATAAAAACGGCAATCTCCTCCCTGATCATTCAGGCTGGACTGTTCTGAGTGTAAAGTCGCTTCGTTCCAGTGCTTCCAAATTCATTGTTTTCGGTGATACGTGGAATACGGGGAGTTCGACCAGCCATGCCATGATGTATACGAACCAGACCAAAAGTGTAGGCTTCAGCGTAAAGCAACATCATGGGCGTGGGACGGCGGCATTTCTTGCGGGGAATGCCGCCGCCACTACGCCGGAACAATACCGTGATTCAATTAAAAGTATGCTGAAACAGAATCTTTCCAATCTGACGATCATCAACAAGAACGGCATTTCAAATCAATATACGGTGGAACGTTAACGGAAAACAGGAGAAAATCATGAAAATCACCTCTTTAGTTCTGGTTTTACTGCTTACGGCATGCAGCTTTTCTGCAAGAACACAGGAGAACTGCCCGATCATCCTGCCGCCTGATGCAATTCCTTCTGAAATGACTGCGGCAAGGGAACTGCAGAATTATCTGCAAAAAATATTTCCGCAGAAATTCCCGATTATCCGCAATGAATCGATTTCCTCTCCGGCAATCCGCCTGGGACAATCCTCAACGAATGCACAGCTGCTCGGCGGGCTTGATTTTTCCACATTAAAGCCGGATGAAATCATCCTGAAAACGCAAGGGAAAAACCTGATTCTCACGGGGAAACGTCCGCGCGGCACTTTATATGCCGTCTATGAGTTTCTGGAACGTGCATACGGCGTCCGCTTCTGGAATCCCGCCATCACTTACTATCCGCGTAAAAAAGAATTTACGCTTCCACAGATTGATTATCGTTATGCTCCGGTATTCCGGGACAGGAAAACCAATTACGAGCTTGCACGCTTTCCGGAATTTTCCGTAAGAATGCGTATCAATCACGATACCTATATGCCGCGCCGTTATCCTCCAATCTCCGGGGAATGGGGTGGATGTCACTCAATTCGCGGCTGGGTGCACACCTTTCTGCAGCTGATCCCTCTCAAAAAATATTATGCATCCCATCCTGAATTCTTTGCATTGGTGAATGGACGCAGAGACAACAGGGCAGGCGCCCAGTTGTGCATGAGCAATCCCGCACTGCGCAAAGAACTCGTTAAAAATATACGGCAATGGCTGAAAGAAAATCCGGAACAGGAAGTCGTCTCTCTCTCTCAAAGTGATGCGGAACGTTTCTGTTCCTGCGGCAATTGCCGGAATTTCATAAAGAGGCATGGCAATCTGACTGACCTGCTGCTGGACATGGTCAATGAAGTGGCGTCTTCCATTCAGCAGGAGTTCCCGAAAGTAAAAGTGGAGACCCTTGCTTACCGCAAGACTCGCAAACCGCCAAAAACAATCCGTCCTGCGGATAATGTGATCATCCGCCTCTGCGCCATTGAATGCGACGCATCCAAACCGCTGGACTCCAAAGGCAATATGAAATTTGCCGACGATCTGAAAAAGTGGAGTGAAACAGCACCGGAACTTTATATCTGGAATTATGTCACCAATTTCACCCAGTTCTACCGTCCGCAGCCGAATTTGAAACATCTGGGACGCGATCTCCGTTTTTTTGCGAAATATGGAGTCGTTTCCGTATATCAGCAGGGACTTACCCGTTTTTCCAGAAAACCGGAGACGCTGGGATTTGCCGATCTTTCCGACTTGCGTCTTTATCTGATCTGCAAACTGTTGTGGAATCCGGCGCTTGATGCGGATCAGGTGATCAATGAATTTCTGCATGGCGTCTATGGTCCCGCCGCACCGGAAATCCGCCGTTATATTGACCTGATAAGTGATGCCCCGCAGAAATATCCCGATGCTGTTGTGGACTGTTACAGCAACTCTACTGCCGCCTGGCTTGAAGCGGATACGCTGATTGAGGCATGGCAGGCTATGGAACGCGCAAAGCAGAAAGCCGCTGGCGATCCCGGACTGTTGAAACGTGTCAAAGTGATTGCTGTTTCAATCAATCTTACCTTGCTGGAACGTCCGGAACTCTGGAGACCGCAGTGCAGAAAAGAGTTGCAGGACATTGACTGGAGAAAATTGCTGGATGAACAGCTTGCCATTGCCGGGAGTGCCGGAGTCGACCAGTTTTCCGAACACGGCGGATCTTTTGAAAATACGCGGAAAAGGATCAGCAGAAATCTTGCAGGCCCAGCCGGCGGTCCGCGTGAACCGGCGGAAATCAAGGGGCGCTCATGGTATGCTTTGCCGGTTGCAGTTGATGGAAAGTTATTTGAGAAAAACCGTTATTCCTTCATTGAGCCTGATTCAGAATCTTCTATTGGGAAGGCAGTCCGGATGACGACTCAGCACTCCGCATGGTGGGCTCAGGTCAACCAGCCGCCGGAAGGCGAGTTTGAAGTCTTTGCAGAAGTTCGCTGCGATGGAGCAGAGGTATCCGGGAATGCCATGATTCTCGGTTTCATCAATAATCAGACGACGGAACCGGACAGGAAACCGCACAAAGTGATAAAGGTTCCAGCCGCCGATATCAGGGGAGAGAAATACCGGCTGATAAAAATCGGAGAAGGGAAGTTTACATCCGCTTTCTGCCTGTATGCCGCCCCTGTTGTCAATCCGACAGTTTCCAATGTCTGGATTGATCGTTTCATTTTAGTGGAAAAGAAGTAAAATATTATTGCCATGAACTTATACAGCAATGCAATTGAGGATGAACGGGTGCGACGCTATCTGCCGATGAGCCGCGTCATGACCGGAGAAAACATTCTTGGTGCGGAAGCAGTCGTCAACAACCCTGAAGTCCAACTGTTTCTGTGGG
>DXVA01000202.1 GCA_019408975.1 Lentisphaeria bacterium
CGATCAGAGAGCGTCCCGCAAGATCCCCCGCGACAGCTTTCAGCGAGGCGGGGAACTGAGCGGCATCCCAGCAGAGCAGATGGTTCGGCATCCAGGAAAGCAACTCAAACCAGAAAAGAGACATCTGAGTCAGGACTTTGCCTTTATCCGGAATTCCGTTCGGCATCACACAGTCAAATGCGCTGATTCTGTCCGTCGCCACAAACAGCAGACTGTCTCCGAGATCATAGATATCGCGGACTTTGCCTCTGTGGGGCTCGGGAAGTCCGGGAATCGATGTCGCCAACAATGCTCCGTTGGAATCGTATTTCATTTTATTCCTTCTTAATTCTTACTTAAGCAATGGAAGTGATTTTTACTTTTGTGAGTTCCTGTCTGTGTCCTTTGCGCTTTCTGTAGCCTTTGCGTCTTTTCATCTTGAACGCAATCAGCTTGGGACCGCGGAAATGTTCCACGATTTCGCCTTCGACTTTGGCACCTTCCACGAGCGGAGCGCCGAACTTGATCTCGGCACCTTCTCCGAGCGCGAGAACTTCATTGAATGCAACTTTCTCTCCGGCAGCACCTTCGAGACGTTCCATCGTAACGACATCCTGCTCCTGGACCTTGAATTGTTTGCCACCGCTGGCAATCACTGCGTACATGGTAAACTCCTGCACTGTTTTATGTTAATATTTATTTCGGTTTCCAAAAAGATTCTTCCGAAGCCGTTTAATATAGTCCGGCAATAAAAATATTCAATATGCAATTTATGCAATTTTATATTTTTTCCGAAGTTTTCCGATCCACCTGCATGGCGTCAGCCTCCGCAGACCGGGGAAAAAGAGGCAGAAGCAACAGAAAAATTGAATTTCAAGTTCCTCCATTTCGGAACCCCAGAGCGCAATGTATCGAGTATCAGACAAGACAAGAAGATAAGTCTTCGGATATTTTATATCCACATTTCCTGAAGACATAATCCTGATGAAAGAGAATAAGCAGATAAGTTTTTTACCCAAAAAGGCTTGCAAAATCCCGGGCAAAACCTTAAATTAGCCTTATCCCAATAAAATAACAGGAGGATGAATTTCATGAAATTCGGTGTTGCCGATTACGGAATGAACGTCTGGGAAGGCGGATGCTATGACATTACGCTGAGACTCGAAGAACTGCGCTCAATCGGGCTCGACGGAACGGAACGGCTTGAGGTCTGCGATGCGGCGGACGCAATCTATAAAGCAGCCGCCTACCGCAAGATGGGGATGGACTTCGCAACCTGCCGCGTTGCGGCGAATCAGGTCGGGCTCGGAATCGAATATACAGCCGCGCTCGGCAAAGAGTACGTCTGGCTCACCCCCGGTCCCGGCGGACGCGACGTCGATTTCGATGTATTCTGCCGCCGCGCAAATAAATTCGTCAAGGCGGCGGAACGTTTCGGGCTCAAAGCGGCTCTCCACAATCATCTCGGATCCCGGATTGAAAGCCAGCAGGAACTTGAAGATTTCCTCAAAGCGGTTCCCGGAGCCTACCTCCTGCTCGATGTCGGACACCTCGCGGGAGCGTTCGGGGACAATGTCGAGATCATCGGGAAATATTACGAGCGCATTGTCAGCGTCCACTTCAAGGACATCTTCATCAAGGATGCTTCTCTCGGACTTGACAGATGGACCGAACGTCTCCGCTTCTGTGAACTCGGCGCAGGCAATGCCGGGTTCGATTTCGCCGCCGCCGGCGAAGAACTCAAGCGTCACGGCTACGACAAATGGGTCCTGATCGAGCACGACACTCATCTGCGTGAACCGCTTACAGACCTCAAGGTCAGTGCGGATGCACTGAAAGCGATTTTCAAATCATAAATTCAGAGATGTGACCAGGCTGCACACTGCCCCTCACATCTTATTGTTACAGATCGGTAAGGCTGGAATTTTTCATTCCGCCTTACCGGAAAAAACAGCCGGACATCATCAGTTCTTTTTTTCCAGCAGAGCGCCGAACGCGCCGTCATGAATTTCCGATGGCAGGAAAAGCGCCTGTTTTTTCAACGTAAAACCGGGATGAAGCGCAAGAAAATTCTCAATCTGCCGAGTGTTTTCCTCCGGTTCAATGCTGCATGTGGAATAAAGCAGGCGCCCGCCGGGCCGCACCAGCAGGGAAAGCGAATCCAGAATGTCCGCCTGAAGCAGAGTCAGCTCCGCGACACGCTTCACCTGATACCGCCACGGTGCATCCGGACGCCGCCGGATCACGCCGCTGTTGCTGCATGGGACATCCGCCAGAATCAGATCAAACGATTCCCTTTCAAACGGATTCTCCTGCGCAGATGCCTGCACTGTCCGCGCACGGACTCCCGCACGTTTCAGATTCACGTTCAACTGCCGCAGGCGCTGCGGCGAACGGTCTGCCGCGGTCAACTTCAGATCACGCCCAGCGGCAAGATCCGAGAGCATGATCGTTTTTCCGCCGGGAGCCGCACAGGCGTCCAGCACTCGCCCGGAGACATTGCCTTCCAGCAGGGAAAGCGCCAGAGATGTCGCGGGGTCCTGCACATAGGCCACTCCCTTTTCCAGCCAGTTCTGCCGGAAGAAGGCATTGGAATCATTTGTCTGATAGAAGCGGAAACCGGCGGGAAGATCATCGGCGGTAATCCGCGAACATTTCAATTCCGCCAGAGCTGCTTCCTGAATATCGCCGCGCACACGGAATGCGATCGGCGGATTGGACGCATAATGAGAAAGAATCTGCGCGGTCGTCTCCCCCCCGAACTGTTTCAGCCACTTTTCACGCAGAGCCTCGGGAAATGAATACGGCGGAATCTTCTTCGCATCCTTCGATGAAAGAATGGAGCGCATAATCGCATTGATGAAGGTGCCAGGTCCATGCCCGTAGCGCTGTTTCACATAATCAACGGCGATATTCACAGCGGACTGCGGCGCAATTCCCGTCTGAAAAAACGACTGCGTCAGGGTACATGCCACAATCACACGCATCTCCTGCTTCACATTTCCCCTGCGGGCGTGTTTCTGAATCAGGGAATCGATGAATCCCTTGTGACGGAAGTATTCGAACAGAAGCGACGCGACGGCGGATTTCTCATGCCCGTTTTCACTGCGGAGCTGTTCCAGGCAATCGTCCAGAGTCACATTTCCGCTCTCCCAGTCTTTCAGGGATTCCGCGCCGCGTTCCAGTATTTTTTCAGAGACAGAATTTCGTTTTATCATCATCCAACCTTTCTTTCGGTGGTAAAATAGCGCATAAAACGTGATTTTTCATCTTTTTTCATTAACAAAATCAAGATTTATGATATATTATACCCATGATGAGAGTCGGCACAACAGGAAAGACCATCCGGCGCTTATCGAAACACAGGGAGACTTGAACATGCTGAATGATAAGATCGCATTGATCGGCGCAGGCAAAATGGCCGGCGCAATCGCTTTGGGACTCGTAAACAAAGGCATTCCCGCAGCTCAACTCTGCGCTTACGATCCCTCGCCGGAAGCGGCAGAGAAATTCGCGGAACTCACAGGAGCGGTCTGCACCGCAACGATGAAAGACGCCTTGAAAGATGCCGGAATCGTACTGCTCGCAGTCAAGCCGCAGTATGCGAAAGCAGCATTCGACGAAGCGAGGGAACATCTCGGCGGCAAACTGCTGATCTCCATCGCGGCAGGACTCTCCATCAGCAAACTGACTCAGCTTTCCGGCGGAATCGAGCGCATCATCCGTGTCATGCCGAACACCCCTGCCCTTGTCGGCGAAGGCATGAGCTGCTTCTGCAGCGCGGCGGGCGCAACGGAGGATGACCTGAAAAAAGCAGAGGAGATTCTCTCCGCCTTCGGGCTCTGCCGTAAAGTGCCGGAATCCATGCTTGACGCAGTCACAGGGCTCAGCGGAAGCGGGCCGGCGTATGTATTTGAATTCATCATGGCACTTGCGGACGGCGGAGTTTACGCAGGACTTCCCCGTGACGCGGCAATCGAGCTTGCGGCTCAGACTGTATTCGGAAGCGCCCTGATGGTGCTCAAACGCGGGAAGGATCATCCGGCGGTACTGCGCGATGCAGTCATCTCGCCCGGAGGAACTACGGCGCGCGGCGTCGCGGCACTTGACGGCGGCGCTTTCCGCAGTATCGTGATGAAAGCTGTCATCGCCGCGGCGGAACGTTCCGCGGAACTCGGCAAACAGTAAGCACTTCCATTCATGAGCGCAGACTTCATACTGCCGCGCGGCGGCACAGCGAAATGCACAGCAGTCCGGCTGTCCGGCAAAGGACTCCAGACCGTCCGTCGCAGGCACCCGTGGATCTTCGAGGATTCCATTGAAAAAATTTCACCCGATGCCAAACCGGGAGAAATCGCAGTCGTTTACGACAACAGGAAAATTGTTGCGGCGGGACTGGTCGATCCCTATTCCAGTGTGCGGGTGCGCCTGCTGACTTTCGGGGCTTCAAAAGAAGTTGTCGGCCCGGGGCTGTTCCGCCTGCTTGTGAAACAGTCCGCTGAACGCAGAAACGGTATTTTCGGACCGGATACCAATGCGTTTCGCCTTATCAACGGCGAGTCGGACGGTTTTCCGGGACTGGTTGCAGACAGATATGCTGATGTGCTTGTGATGAAAGTCTATACCGCATCCTTTATCCCTCATCTCGGGGATGTCGCCGACGCATTATTTGAGGAATATCCCTGCCTGAAACGGCTCTCCCTGCGTTTTTCACGCGAGGTATCCGCCATGAGTGCGGTCATCCGCCATAATCTGGAGGACGGAATGCTGTTTTCCGGCGATCCGGCATGGGACGGGCAGGTTGTCTTTCTGGAAAACGGGCTCAAGTTTGAGGCGGATGTCAAATGCGGCCAGAAAACCGGTTTCTTTCTTGATCAACGGGAAAACCGTGCGAAAGCCGGGGAGCTGGCGGCAGGAGTCCATTCAGTCCTGAACGTATTTTCCTATTCCGGCGGATTCTCCCTCTATGCAGCAAAAAACGGCGCCCGTGTGGTAACGGACATCGACTTCAACAAACACGCGATTGAGGCATCAGCCCGCAATTTTGCGTTGAATGGAGAGATTGCGAATATCGCAAAATGCCGGCACCGGGGAATCGCCGATGATGCTTTCCACGCGATGAGTGAACTGGAAAAAGCCGGCGAACGTTTCCAGATCGTGATCGTCGATCCGCCCTCTTTTGCAAAATCCCTTACAGAACGCGCACAGGCGATGAAATCCTATTCGCGCCTTGCCGTTGCGGCGGTTCGCCTGCTTTCAAGAAATGGAATCCTCGTATTTGCCTCCTGCTCCAGCCGAATAGGCGCAGATGAACTGTTCGACGAAGTCCACCGGGCAGCGGCAAACGCCGGACGCCCTCTGAAAGAATTCGACCGCCGGGCTGAGGCGCCGGATCACCCCGCATTGTTCAAAGAATCCCACTACCTGAAATGCCTTTACGCATACGTATGATTATTCCAGTCTCCTGCCGGAAGCCTTGTCTGCCTGATAAAGCATCCGGTCCATGATCCTGAACTCAAAACCATTGCCGGCACGTCTGCGCAGCTCTTCCAGATACTTGAAGTAAAACTCGCAGGCGGCGTCATAATAAGCGTTGCCGGGTTTCGATGGCGGTATGGGAAACACGGCGGACGGCATGACGACATGCGCGTTCCGCCGGTTCATGGTCTGAAACGTCTCCGGGTTGATGAAACGCAGAATCGCCGTCGCCATAGTCAAGCCGACATTATTGCACGCCAGGAGCCTGTGCAAAGTCTTCTTCACTTTGCGGAACCCGTCCGGCGAAATTTCCGCCGCCTTTCCCAATTCCATGAAGAGTGCGTCATCAATTCCCGGAAAACGGTTCAGTTCCCATAATACGATCTCATAAAGCGCTGCCCGAGTCCGGTTTTCCTTCTTCTCCGGAATATCCAGCGAATCCAGATGCTGCATCAGAGGCGTGTTATATTTGCCGATCCGAGCATGCCGGTCATTAAAATCAGCAACACCTTCCGGCAGGAGCCTGTGCAAATCACTTTTCTCCATGTTTCTTTTTCTCTTCTGCCTTTGCCTTCGGAGAAACATTCAGAATCTCTGCTGAAAAGGAATACACGGCAGCCACTGCGGTGGTGCTTTTGGACATCATGGCAACAACGCCGCCGAAATCATATTCGACGACCTCATACTCCATTGGAATGACAGCCAGTGCGGAATTCTTTTCCGATTTTTTCAATTCTTTCTTCTTCATCATGATACCCCCCTTGTTTTCATGTGAAATATTTCCGGGAAATCCCCTTCAGACAATTTAGCCTCAAAAAATGATTTTTCAAATATACGGTTTCTTATGCGTATCTTTTCAGGCGGACACAAACGGATGAAATAAAAAAGCTTCAACAAACAAGTAACACAGGAAACATGAAAAGGGAGGAGACTTCCCGAAAGTTGGCTTCTGCCTCCTTATCTGTTGTCCGTAAAAATCCTGTTTGCCTTGCTTTGGAGCCCTTACAGTGCTGTCATTCACCGGTGCCTGAAACAAAAAATCGAAGTATTTTATGATTTTCGATTTGCATTTGAGTGAAAAGCATGTATTTTATGACTCATATTTTTGATAGAAAGACAAATTCCATTCGGGATGTAGCGCAGCCTGGTTAGCGCGTTAGTCTGGGGGACTAAAGGTCGCGAGTTCGATTCTCGCCATCCCGACCATTTATAAATGTTTATCCACCAAGGACTAAGCCTTGGTGGATTTTTTGTTTCAGGACTAAGCGGCTGACGTTACAGCACTTGTGCATTCTCTCTTTGATTTTAACTGCCCCGCCGGAGAACACCAAAACCGCCAAAAAAAGCCAGTCCCGTCATGTTCGCCTTGCCGTTTTCTCCGTTTCAAAAAGTTGCCAACTAAGCTCTCTCTGCTACGTTGAGGGAAAAATCTATTTCCGAAAATTGGAAGTTCACAAGAATGCATTTAGAGGTTGGATTTTTCATCGAAATCTTCTCCATTGCCTGAACAGAAAAAAAATTGAACTCAAATTAAAAGTCAGCGAAAATTAACAAATGATATTATCCCTATTTTGAGAATCGAACTCATAACTTTGAAAATCAGCCAAAAAAAAATCCGCCAGCACTTTCTGTGCTGACGGAGCGTCCTTAGGTCAGCCGAGTAACTCGGCTACTTGCTCATCCCATATTTCCGGGATTCGCCCACGGAGTTTTTCGAGTGTCAGTGTCGGAGGATACTGTCCCAATATGATCCGGTGGATAACCTCGGGGGCAAGCATCGAAAGTCGTATTGTCCCGGATATGTTGCCGGGATCTCGACCAATGTATCTGGCAAGTTCTTTGGCATTTGCAAATCGCCCCTCATCAATCAATGCCTGTGGCAGGCGCTTACTCCGGCGGTCGAAAAATAAAGCCAATAACGAAAGGGAGACAGCAAATGAATGAAATCGTAAAAGAGTTTAATGGAAGTAAGGTGCGGATCGTTGAAAAAGACGGGATACACTGGTTTGTAGCAAAAGACATCTGCAAATACTTTGGAGATTCCGACCACAAACGTTCTATCAGCAGACTTGATAAGGACGAAATCTCATTGGCAAAAGTCAAGGATTCTCTTGGGCGTATGCAAAATGCAACAGTGGTCAATGAGCCGGGACTTTATCATCTCCTGTTCAACTTCCAGCCTGAACAGGCACGTTGCAAGGATGGGGGGGCGCGGATTGCACCCCAGATCAAAGAGCGAGTTGAAAAAATAAGAAAATTCAAACGCTGGGTGACGCATGAGGTTCTGCCCTCCATCCGCAAGACTGGAGCATATCTTTCTCCGGGCATGAGCAATGAACAGGTCAAAGCTCTGGTGGCAACTTTGGAAGAGGAAGTGTATCGGCGGATTCAGGCGGAAGACCGTCTGGCGAAGCTGGAGGCTCATGC
>DXVA01000203.1 GCA_019408975.1 Lentisphaeria bacterium
TGCCAGCAAGCAAGAGAGAACCATAACCTTCGAGTCATACGAAGAATTTGAACGCGTAACCATCAATATTTAAGGCGGACGGGCATTATGGGAACTCTTATTATTCTGGGGACGGCGATTCTCGGCGGACTGGTCTGTTCAAAACAGACGTTATATCAGTCCTGGATTTTTCTGGTCAACCTTGCCTTTTCCGTATATCTTGCCCTGCTGCTGGCACCGCTGGTGAGAGACCTTGCGCAGCCGTCCCTGAATCTCGGCAGGGAACTGGTGCCATACCTGACTCCGGCGGTCATGCTGGTGCTGTTTCTGGTGCTGATCATTCTCTTTTACAAAGTTACGGATGCCGTCGTTCCGAAGGATTTTGATGATTTCCCGCTGCCCGGACTCGCCAATAAGATCGGGGCAATGGGATTTGCAGCATTGTCGGGTGCGATTCTGGCGGCTTTTCTTGTGAGCAGTTTCTGCCTGATGCCGTTTTCACAAAATGTCTTGCAGGACAGAACCGCCCTGGCTGATTCCGGACGGGGCGTGCTGTCCATGATGGTCCGGGCAGTAAACGGGTTCTCATTGCAGGGGACTTCGTTCGAGGCGGAACGGACATTGAAAGAACTTGTCGCATATACCCCGCCGTCTCCGCCGCCGAAGACCCGGAATGAGAAAACGGAACCGGAGAACGTGGAGCCGGTCTCTCAGGCGGATGAAGCGCCGCCGGTAAGAAAAAAGAAGATTGAGAAGATCGACGGCAAGCCGGTGATTGCCCCGAAAAAGCCAGGGAAGCCGGACGGCGGCAACCGGAAAGCTGAACCGGAAGATGCTTTGGAGAGTCTTGTCGGCTGACGGTTATTTTTCGCTGATGACGAAGAAGCGGATGGCGGAGTTCTTTTCCGTCTGCAATGCCAGCATCTGTTCCACACTCTGCTCCGGTGACTGATATAGCAGAATCCTTGTCCGTGACAGCGGTGTTGCCGTTGTCCTGCCCGCTCCCATTGTCATGAAGCAGAAGATATTGACGGTCTGGAACTGCCCCCTGAAAAAATTCAGATAGCGCTGGTACTGTTCCGGAGCCGGTTCATCAATCAGGACGACCAGAACTTTATCTTTCAATGATTCCCCGCTTTGCAGCGGACGCAGAAGATACTCGGAATAGGTGATTTCCCCTGCGAGGTTTCCCCGTGTGAGCGGGGTTGCGGGAACCGGGCAGGCGGAGGTATTGCCTGTCCATTCCTGAAATATTCCGATTGAGTTCATATCTCCCATCAGAATCAGGGAAACCGGATTGGCTTTGATCCGCCTCAGATGATCCATCTGGAACTCTTTCCTGAAAAGCGAAGCAATGACGTAGGAGTCTGTCGGAGAGTAGACCACCAGTGCCTCTGCGGGAATGGTCTGTGCCGCGGTGACGAAGACAACCCCCATGTCCGGCGGATTCATCTTCGGGTATTGTGCTTTGCTCTGGATTACGACGATGACGGTCAGAAGGCAGAAGATCAGCAGGGTAAAACGCCGCAGACGCTCCGTGAAACATTCAAAAAGCAGAGCGGCGGGGAAAGCGAGGATCGGGATCAGCGGGATATAAACCCGGAAATCGCCGGCTTTGAAGATCAGAGCACTGCAGAAAACGAGCAATGCGGAGAACAAGCCCATGAGCGCGATTCGGCGCTTGAACGGATCTTTCAGCAGGACTGATGCCGCGAGAACGGCAGGTATGGTTAATGTGAGCGGCAGCTGTATGACCGTGTTCCAGATAAAGGAGAGGAATTTTACTGGGGAAGTAACCGTGTTGCCGAAACTCTGCCCTTGGGCGAGCGTCCTGTAATTCAAACCATACCAGAGCAGGACGAATACGGCAAATAAAGCGAAAGCGATCCAGAGTTCCTTTTTCGCCAGCCATTCTTTCATATCCGCCAATTTCCTGAAATCCGTGAACAGGCAGACATAGGAAAGCGCGAGCGCCGTTACGAAAATAACGCCGCTTGTGACGCTGAAGCATGTGGCGACAGCCGAGACCAGGAACAAAACGGACCAGAGGATGCGTCTGCTCCGTGATTTCAGGTCAAGCTCGAAAAAGAGAAAGGAAAGCATGACGCCGGCAGTGAACAATGCCTGCAGTTCATAACCGCGCGCCGTCTGTGAATAATGAATCAGGGGGATGTTCAACGCCAGCAGGAGCATTCCGAAACAGGCACCGGCTGTGGTGCGTGTCAGGCGGCGGAGCGCAAACCACGACCCGCCCAGCAGGAGGAGCCCTGCCAGAAGGACAGGCAGACGGAGCTGGAGCAGTTGATGCGCGCCTGCGATCTGGACGGAACATTTGATGAACAGGGTGTTCAGTGGATGGTTGTTCGGGACGGCAAGCTCTGTGAAAATTTCCCGCAGGGGCAGTTTCACATAATGTGCAAAGGTCCAGATTTCATCATATTCCAGATTCCGTGTCCGGAGCCCGTAAATCCGCAGTGCGATCCCGGCAAGGACCAGCAGAAGGGTGATTCCCAGAATCAGGCAGTTTTCCTTTTTATCGTTTTCCATCCTGTTCATCCTGTTTTTTCAATAAATTCAGCTCTTTGCCATTGTGAAAACGGATTTTGAATTCCTGATACTGCCACCTGCCGGAAACCATGGTGCCATTCACGGATAGAAGACCGGATTTCTTCGTTCCGCTGATTTCCTGTTTGAGCCTGATTGCCCCGTTTTCTCCGCTTTCCCAGGCTTCCAGTTCGAGGATACTGCCTGTTTTCAGTGGAACGCCTGCCGCTTCCTGCACGGCTTTGCTCTGCCCCAGATTTGCGAGGGCGGTTTTGTAAGCATTGGATTGCGCCATGTCTGCAAAGACTTTCCGCCGGATGTCCGGCTGGTAGCGGAAACCGGCGGAATACGCCGCTGCCCCCGCAAGGATCAGTGCAAGCAGGAATCCGGAAAGAATCCAGAGAACTTTACTTTTTTTCATACTTCACCTTTGAATCGAATTTTGGAAGATAAGGCTCCAGAATCCGTTGGACGGTTCCATCCTGCGAGAGTGCCGTGAAACGTGAAGCCAGAAGCTGCTGCAGTTCCGGATCATGTCTGCGCAAGGCGAAAAACAGATGCGTGGAACTGTTTTTGATGTCTGCGTTCCTGACAATCAGGTTTTTCATTTTATGTTCCGGAATGGAGACGTTGCAGAGAAAGACGGCACGTTTTTCCGGTGCCTGCTCCATTTCTTTGAAAATGCCTTCGGCGCTGACCGGACGTTTCAGAAGTTTTGTCTGTACTTTTGAAATGAAGAAAGTTTCCGGCGCGGAATCCGGGTAAAGCAGCTCGCCGGATTCCGGTGCCTTTCCTTTGTCTGCCTTTGACGGCTCCCTGAATTCCGGATGATGGAGAATATGAAATGAAAGTTTCAGGAATGGCACCGCCGGAGTGAGATAAGCCGCCTTCAGCTGTTGTTCGGTAAAAAGCCCGCAGATGATATCCGCGTGCGCGGTTCGCAGGAGAGAAAACAGTGTTTCCGGTGCGGCTCTTACGACACGGAACCGGTATCCTGTATTTTTCAGCAGTTCCGTGACGAGTTCCAGTTCCGGTTTGCCGAGCCGTGTCGGAGCGATCCCGACGACGAGGGTGCGGTGTTCGCGGATGGCTTCCATACGCTGTTCCGCGATCAGTTTTGACGGATCGGGGAGGACCGGAACCTGTTCCTTCCCGGACTTGCACGCGGAGAACAGGAGCGGAAGCAGAAAGGCGGAAAACAGAATGATTGATGTTTTTCTCATTGAACCTCCGCTTCCGGTTCCCGTCAGCGTTTCATCAGATCGCGGAACTGCCGGAATAAATAGAACGGGTCATGCGGGCCCGGTGCGGCTTCAGGGTGGTACTGGACGCAGAACATCGGTTCCTTTTTATGGCGCAGCCCCTCGACGGTTCCGTCGTTGAGATTGATATGAGTCACTTCGACCGTGTCTGGCAGAGTCGCCGCGTCAATTGCGAAGTTATGGTTCTGTGATGTGATTTCCACACTTCCTTCAAGAAGGTTTTTCACGGGATGGTTGCAGCCGTGATGCCCGAATTTCAGACGGTAGGTTCTGCCGCCGCATGCGATGCCGAGAATCTGGTGCCCGAGGCAGATTCCCATGACCGGAACTTTGCCGAGCAGGTTCTTTGCCGCTTCCGCCGCATACGGGAGAGCCGCAGGGTCGGCAGGGCCGTTGGAGAGAAATACGCCGTCCGGCTTGAGCTTGAGCACCTCTTCCGCAGTGGTGCGCGCCGGGACCACATGCACATTCATGCCGCAGATGCGCATGGAGCGGAGAATGTTCCATTTGATGCCGAAGTCATAGGCAACGACATTGAGGTCCGCCGCCGGAAGCTGCTCCGGCATTCCCCAGGAACGTGTTTTGGAGAGATCCGGGTCCCAGTCGAAAGCCCGCTCGCAGGTGACTTTGGACGCATAGTCCTGATTGTCGAGCCCGCACCAGGCAGCAGCCTTTTCTACTCCTTCTTCGGGAGTGACTTCCTGTTCGGAACAGTGCAGGAAACCTTTGATGGTTCCCTCACGGCGGAGCTTGGTCGTCAGCGCGCGGGTATCAAGTCCGGCGATACAGGGGACATTGTGTTTTTTAAGAAATTCCGCAAGAGATTCTTCCGAACGCCAGTTGCTCGGTTCATTGTATTCGTGAATGATGAAGCCGTTCAGAAAGAGACCGCGTGACTCCATGTCGGCGGCATTGATTCCGTAACTGCCGATTTCGGGATAAGTCATGGTGACGAACTGTCCGGCATAGGAGGGATCGCTCAAAATTTCCTGATATCCGCTCAGGCCTGTATTGAAGACGACCTCGCCGACTTTATCGACGGGTGCCCCGACGGAATATCCCTGCATCACAGTGCCGTCGGCAAGAGCCAGAAATGCTTTTTTTTCACGTTTTTCGCGCCAGTTGTAGATGATCTTATCCATAAGTGCTTTCCTCAGCGGTTGGTTCCAGTGCGGTATAAATCCGCTTAATATACATCTTATTCCGTAAAAAAAAATATGCCGTTTTTATTTTTTATGAAATTTAACGACTTCGTGCAGGACTTTCAGTCCTGCCGTGTTCCAGCTGCGTAAGCTGGCCGCCGCAGGCGAAATCCCCGATACCCCGCTTGCGGCGGGATATTTCAGGGATGCTCTGAACACAAAAGGAAACCGCAGAATCTTTTGGGCTGGTAAAAGATTCTGCGGTTTGGATATCATTCCGGGATGGGTGTGCCGGAATGCAGGTGGCTTTGTTGAAGAGATTGTTTCCCTTCTTTATTATCAATTACTATAATTCCTCTATATAACCGGAATATTACGGGAACATTACAATTTGGTAATGTTGGCATTTTTTTCAGCAAAGAGGCAGGCATACCGTGAAAATAGATCCCTTTTCAGAACTTGCAACACTGATTTTGCCGTGGTGAGCTTCCACAATTGCGTGGACGAGAGAAAGTCCCAGGCCGTTTCCGGGAAGAGTTCTGCTTGAGTCTGCACGGTAGAACCGTTTGAAAATATTTTCAAGGTCCTTTTCCGGAATGCCGCAGCCGGTGTCGCAGATTCTGATTTCAGCCATGCCGTCCCTGGCTGACAGATCAAGCGTGACGAAGCCGCCTGCGGGTGTGAATTTGATCGCGTTGTCGAGCAGGTTTGCCACGATACGCTGTATCTTTATTTTATCTGCGGAGATCATGACTGTATCTTCCGGCAGGTTCAGGCTGAATGTCTGCCCTTTTTCTTCCGCAAGGAGCTGGTAAAGATCGTAAGCTTGTTCCAGCAGCTCATTGAGTGAAATCTTCGATTCGGATATGGTTTCGAGATTGGATTCCGTGCGCGTGATTTCCAGCATGGTATTGATCATTGCCACCATTTTTGTGCACTCTTCGGCAACATCACATGCCATTTCCCGGTACTGTGCGAGTTCCTGCGGTCCGCTCACCGTCACTTCCGCCATGCCGCGCATACGTGTCAGAGGCGTCCGCAGGTCGTGTGCGATGTCGTCTGTAATGTGCTGAAGCTCGGTAATGAGCTTTTCCGTATTGGCGTTCATGCTGTTGAACGCCCTGACCAGATCGTCGATCTCAACGCCGTCGTGCTCCACGGGAACCCGTTTGCTGAAGTCACCGGACTGAATGATATGCTGCGCTGCGGCATTGAGCCGTTCGACCCCGGCAATGAACTTGCGTGCAATGAGCCAGCCGCAGAGGGTGCCGAGACATAGAATGGTTCCGATTGTGGAGAAAAAGATCAGGGAATAGAGCTCCAGACGCCGCTGCATGTAGTGCAGGCTGCGCCCGATTTCGAGGATATTGCCGTCAAAGAGCTGTTCCGTCATGACACGGAACGGGGGATTCCCCGATACCGTATAGAATCTGTTGGAAAGATCCGGCGTGATGTTTTCCGGGAATGCCTGCGGGAGCGGAGATTGTGCAATGACGCGTCCCTGCGGGGTCAACAGCCGGAAAAAGAGATTGCTGCTGCCTTCTTCCGCCACCATGTTCTGGAATCCTTTGCGGACCAGCGGGAGGTGATCCGCCGTCTGAACCAGACGTGTGAAAACGGTTCCGCCGGATTCCAGGCGCAGTTCATAAAGTTTTTCGTCCGCATAACCGATTACCGTGTAATAGTGAAGTTTTCTTCCGCCGCGCTCAAAGGCGAGGAGCGGTTTCAGGTTCGGAATACGCCTCTGCATTGCGTCCATCGCTTCGGCTGGCACTTTTTCCAGTGAAACTTCCCTGTCGAACCGTTTGAATTTATTATTGGTCAGATAATCGTAAAGAACCCGGTCCGCATAGCTTGTCAGCTTGTGGTCTGTCTGTCTGAGCATGCTGTTTTTCAGATAGATGAATACAAGAAGAAAACTGATTGCGGCGGAAAGGGCAAACAGTACGGCATACCATAACGCGACTCTGAATTTGACTGTTTGAAAAATCTTCCTGTCATTCCAGGACATAACCGAATCCCCGTACCGTATGGATCAGCTTCCGTTCAAATGGTTTGTCGATTTTATCGCGCAGACGGCATACCCGTGCTTCAACGACGTTGGTCTGCGGATCGAAATTGTATTCCCATACATGTTCCATGATCATGGTCTTGGAAACGACGCGCCCGGTATTGCGTACCAGATATTCCAGAAGCTGAAACTCCAGAGGCTGAATGTCGATTCTGACATTTCCGCGTGTGACCCTGTGGCTCAGGAGATCGATTGTCAGATCCGCCACTGTGAGCGTTGTCGGATCGGAAGCCGTGTTTGCCCTTCGCAAAAGTGCCTGAATGCGTGCGAGAAGCTCGGAAAAGGAGAAAGGTTTTGCCAGATAATCATCGCTTCCGAGCTGAAGACCGCGTATTTTGTCTTCAA
Organism: Lentisphaeria bacterium; assembly: GCA_019408975.1. GTDB lineage: Bacteria > Verrucomicrobiota > Lentisphaeria > Victivallales > UBA1829 > UBA11452. The sequence goes on from DXVA01000203.1 coordinate 7,344, forward strand.
CGGCATTTTTTGCACTGAGGATGATGATCGGAGTCGTGATTTTTGCCGCGCGGATTTTTTCGATTACGGAAAAGCCGTCCATTACGGGGAGCATGATGTCGATGACGGCGAGATCGAACTCTTCGGTTTTTGCTTTGAAGAGCCCGGTTTTGCCGTCTTCGGCATGAACCGTGGTAAAGCCTGCCTGCTTCAAGCCCTTGAGGATGAAAGCTGCGGTGCGTGCATCGTCTTCAATCAAAAGAATTTTCATAAGTCACTACCATTGCATTTTTAATCTTTCCGGAAATATAACCCGGCAAAGCGAAAGTTGCAAGTCTGATCTGATTTGAATTCAAATCAGGACGGATCGGAAAGATGAGTATGTTTCAGCCGTGATATTTATTCTGCGCTGCAGTAATTTATTGCAGACATGTCACGGGAGCTGTGCCCGCCAAATGCCGATATTTCCGGTGAGAGCAACGCCGTATTCACTCTGTTTTCGGAGCAGATATTATGAGAAGCGCAGGAATTGTTTTGCAACCTCATGACATGCAGTATATTA
>DXVA01000204.1 GCA_019408975.1 Lentisphaeria bacterium
CGATATGGCAGCCCTCGAACATCGGCAGGACATCCAGCGGGTGGTTGGAATCGATGTTCACGGCAAGCTCCTCATCCTCCGTCAGTTTCCATTCCAGCACGATCCTGCCGCTGGCATTCGGAATGCGCCCTTTCGCGGAACGCACGTTCCGGCAGGCGGGATTGAAATAAATCTGCCCCATTCCGGGAACGGCGGCACGGATGCCGAGCAGTTCGCGGATGATGTAATTCGCCGCAATGATCGGGAAAATATGCGGATTCGGGTTCGCCTGTTTCTCCTCCTCAAGCTTCCGGTTGTATCGGTAGGCATCCCGGATCAGTTCAATGGCAAAGTACTGTTGCTTGAATGCGAAAAGCGTTTCCAGCACAAACGCAAAGAACTTCGTATTGGAAAGCGGGAGGAGCTTCTCCCTGTCAAGGAGGAACGCACGGGAAAAAGTCTCGAAGGAAGACGGTTTCGCCACCCCGGAATACAGGGCGATCAGGTTGGTCTGGAACGAACAGCGCCCGGAACGTTTCCCGTTGTAATACGAATCGGCAAAAAGACCGGATTCGGGATCATACGCCAGTTTGCGCAGCCGCTCGGCAAGCTTCGTCGCCTGCGCAATGCAGGCATCGCTTTTTTCCTCCATCCCCGCGTCAAGGTAAAGTTTCGAGGCGGACAGCAGGGCGCGGCAGTAGAGAGCGTTCAAAGAGGTGAACATCCCGCACTCGTCCAGCGTTTCCGTTTCATTCAGGAAGACGGATTTTCCGAGCGCCTCCACGACCAGAAGTGAATCATGCTTGGCGGCGGAGGAACGGAAGAAGCCGAGCAGAAGGTCCAGCGTGGGAAGCATACTGTCACGAAACGCGGCGTCCCCGCTGGCAATCCAGTGCTCGTTCAGCCAGAGCACCCACAGCAGCGAAACATCCGGCGCGTAGGAGAAGATGCCCGACGGGGCAATCTGCTGCATCATGCCGTTTTCAAGCTGTCCCTCGGCAAATTCGGCAAGCGCCTTCGCGGAAAGATTGTAGCCGCCGAACAGGGCGTAAAGCGTCATGGAATAAATGTAGGACTCCGCAAGAGACTGGCAGCGGCGCCCGCATGGATTGTCGATGATGTTCTGGCACGCGCACTGGTGGATGGAAGATACGGCGGTGTTCCAGATCGCGTTGAACTCCTCGTCGGAACAGATGAAGTCCGTATCCGCGGCGGAATCCGAAGAATACGAAACGAAACGCAGGATCGGCTGAACCGTCTCCGCCGCTTTGCGGACGGTCAGCATGATGTACTTCACGCCGCGCGGTTCGAGGCGCATCCACGAATTGGAACCGGCGGCAAGGCGGATCGTATCCGTCTTGCGTCCCAGCGGGCCGATCGACTTCACATGATCGCCAAGCAGATGAATTCCAGAAGTGATATCGACAACGTCCCCGTCGGAACCGGAAATGTCCAGCATGGGAAATCCGTACTGTATCTCATCCAGATTGTAGATCACATAATCTCCGGTCATCAGGCTGTCGGCGGAAGACACCGGCTCGGTGTCCGGAGTATAATCACAGTGATTCAGGTAGCCGGAAATGTCGTTGATATGTTCATAGAGAGGCAGGAAACCGTTCTGGTCCGAACTGTTGAGTACCAGCGACGGTGCGGCAAATTCAAACGGCATACGCAGAGGCCCGTCCGAAAGCCAGCCGGGCATGGAGGATTCAGAGGGTTCGCGCAGGAACATCAGCCTGCCTTTCGGGAGAGCGGGAAACACGATCATGAACCCCATCGGGTTCCCGCTGCATTTCTGAATGCAGAGCAGACGGTTCCAGCCTTTTTTCAAAGCCAGCCTGCAATGAATCAGCAGTTCGCCGCCAACACTGAACGCACCGTGAATCTCAAAAAGCGGAGGGTCCGTCACGCTCTGCTCCCGTTTGCAGACGACATCGTTATTGCAGAACAGCACAAAAGGATCGTCGGATGAAATCTGAATCTCCGTTTCGCAATCCTTATCCATATGCACATAGGTCTGCGACGCATAGGTACCCGCCTTGAAACCGTCCAGATTGCGGTAGGAGAGAAAAGTAAACTCCCTCCCCTCGCGGAATTTTCCGGAAGCCCAGGGTTCAAGAGTATCCGTCTCGAACCACATGAACGGGCGGATGTGAGAAATATCCAGAGGCGGCTGACTGTCGGCAACAGTCCCGATCACACGGGGCTCCAGCCAGTTTTTATCCTGAAACCCCGGCAGCTGCCAGCCGGCGGGAAACTCTTTCAGGTTCACGCTTTCCGTATATTCCAGCCCTGCATGACAGCGCGGCTGCCCGCCGGAATAACACGGTGGCTCGATCATGCGCCATGTGGAATCAGTCCAGAGAACCGGACGGTCCCCGATATTCACCTGACACCAGATTTTCGGCTCATGCGGATATCTGGAATAGGCGGGAATCACCATATCGTAAGTAATCACGGAAATCGTGTTGGAACCGACCTCAAGGTAAGGCGCAATATCGTAGAAATCCCCGTAGCATTTCGTGCGCGTAGGCGCCGCGGGCCCATAGCCGACGTGTTCACCGTTCACATATACGTGATACGAGGGGATGGCGGAAATCCAGAGTTCGGCAAAAGGGACGGATGTGTCCAAGACAAACTCCTTTCTGGCAAATACCCTGACATCCCGCGCGCCCCTGCCGGATTTTTCCGGAAGCCAAATCCACTCGCCCTTCAACTCTTTCGGAAGTGTCCCGATTGCCATATAAATCTCCCCTTTCCTGAAAAGTTCCCCGCATGATTTCTCTAAAAGCATAATAGCGGCATTTCACTGAAAATTCAAGCTGAAAAAAACAGGATTTCACGCTTTTTCGCGGAAGAATGCAATCTGCCGGAAGATAGGTGCGGAAAATAACGGGTTCCGATAAGGAAATCCTTTTTCCGCACTCTGATGTTTCGGACTCCCGCAGAGCCGGAACGGGGCTCTGCGGCAGGAAAGGAGGTTATGCCTTATGATCTTCCTTCTCTTTCTGTTCCTTGTCGATCTCCTCCAGAATCGCCTTGTCCGCCAGAGACATATTGCCTTCCACACGTCCGTCGTCGAGAGGATTTTCCTTGCGGTTTTTCAGGTCGATGAACAGCCGGCGCAGGTCGATCGCACCGCCGATGGAGAACCAGACCGTGGAAATCGCGGCGACAATGCCGGGGACAATCAGGGAGACAACGAGGAAGTAGTATCCCCACCATTTCATCGGCCACGGAGAAACCGCATTATAAAGAACTACCAGCAGGAACGTGATGATAAACTGGTAACCGAAAGAGTAAAGGAATACGGACCATGCGATGATCCTGTCGCCGCGGGTGTATTCCGGGGTGATGCCGATCAGCTTGGAAAAGACATTCCGGAACGTCCAAGCGGTCTTGATGTTCTTCTCTCCGTCGATGCTGTAAATGCCGCGGTGAAGCATACGGTCCAGATTGAACGGCCCCCGGTAGGTGATCCATGACACAACACAGTAGATCAGGATGCAGAGCATCATTGTGATGAAATAAATTTCCATGGAGTTGATCGGGAACTTGATCGGGTCCATACGCCAGAGAATGTAAGGCTCGAACGGGGAAGATACGGCGGCAAGGAAACTGCCGACGGCATCCACCCAGCCCAGTTCATCCAGCCACGGATATACCATATCCGCCCAGTTGCGCTGGACGAAAATACCGCCGAGCGAAAGGAACATGCCGCTCAAAAGAGAGGCAAACGCGCCGGCGGAGGTTCCGAAACGGCTGTAAAGCCCGAAAATCATGACCGGCCCGCAGCCGCCCAGCCACATGGAACACATGATCGTGACAAACAGATTGATATAGTCCAGCTGCGCCATGAAAAACGATCCGAAGAAGAAAAAGACCCCCACCCCGATCGAAACAATACGGATCACCAGGATATGCTGTTCCGGCGTGAAGCCCTTTTTCCGGAAAGGCACGATCACGTCCTGCGAAATCGTCAGCGCCGCACTGTAAATGCGGGAATCGTCCGTCGAAACCATCATCAGAACCATCAGCAGGCAGAAAAGCCCCATCATTCCCATCGGCAGGAGGTTGCGCATCGTCATCGGCAGCATCATCTGATTGTACAGCGTCCTGAACTCCTGGAACCTGGCGTTGCCGTTGTCCCCCTTGCGGAGCGTTTCGAGCGCAGCGTCGAAATATGGGGAATCCAGATTCTTCTCCTGGGAAAGCGGAGTATCCACGCCGATGGTATGATTGTGTTTCGGAATCGCGGCAACTTTTGTGATCAGTTCCTGGCGCAGAGCGAGTTCCGGCACCAGTTCCTCCGCAACCCGCGTCGAAATCGTCGTCTTGATCTCCTGCGCTTTCGGGGCAAAATCCTTATGATTCAAAAGCGTCAGGATCGTAATTGCGAGAAGAATGTAGAATATGCTGCTGAAACCTGTGCGCCATGTCCCCAGAACGTTTGCCATTTTCTGCTCATGCGGAGTCTTTGCGGCGGAGGTATTGCCCGCGCCGATCCAGCTGGCACGATGCAGAACCGTTGCAATGATCGTCACGATCAGGGCAAAGAGATTGAAGTCACGGAGGTTGGCAATATCATAAGGATTCAGAAAACTTTCCTTTGCGACCCGGTCCGCCATCACGGGAATGATTTCATCCGTCCAGGAGAACGTGACCAGAACAAAAACCGTAAACACAACCAGCATGGGATAGCACAGAAGCCCCTGAATCGTATCCGTGATGACCAGCGCCAGCGTTCCGCCCATGCAAATGATCGTAATTGCAAGAGTCAGGACAATGAACACCACGACCATGAATGTCGGGATTTCCATCCCCAGAAAGTTGAAATGATGCGGCAGGTCAAGGAAATAGATGAAGAAGCGTGCGGCAACCGCCGGGCAGATCATATTGGCGAGCATCTCGGAAAGGGAGCGCAGAGCCGCCGCGAAAATACGGAGCGGGCGGTTGTAGCGCATCTCCAGAAACTGCCCCAGAGACATCGCTTTGGTTTCACGGAAACGGTAAACGCAGTATCCGGTCAGGGACAGGACAAGGGAAAGCGGCAGGATGACGTTATTCCAGAATGTCATCGCAAATCCCGTCTTGTAATGCACTTCGACAAACGCCACAAGCGTGATGATCGAAAGTCCGTTCGCAACATCAGCAACGCTGATCACATAACGCCCGCAGATACGTCCGGCAGACAGAAAGTCCGCCACTCCCCTTACATACGACCGTGAACGGTACCCCATGTACATGACAAACGCCAGGGGAACCAGCACAATCAGCCAGTCCAACCAACTCATTTCCTTGAAACCCTCTCCTTTGTTTGTTATTATTACTGCTTTACAAAAAATATCCCGCAGCTTACCCAAGTCGGCGGGAAAACAATAATATTATAAAATATATCAGTTATTTTACATGTGATCCCCCTGAAATCAAGACACCATGCAGAAAATAACCGGAAAAAAGCGGAAGAATCCGGCCAATCCCGTATTCCGGGCATTATTTCAAACGATTCTGCGCCCGGCGACTCCCCCACTCCGGCGTATGCAACCCTTACTTTTGAAACAATGCGGAATCATCGCGCAAACCAGTGCCGTATTTTCCGGATTTTTGCCGAAAATATTGCCGTTTCAGTCAAAACAGTGCAAAAATACAATAAAATATCACTCAAATCCATTTTAGAAAGCACACTTTTGCAATATAATAATGACAGAAGCAGAAAAAGTTTTCAACAAAGGACAAAATACTCAAATGGCATCGGACATACTGAAGACAGCTGTAATCGGGCTCGGGAGAATCGCATGGAGCGACCACCTCCCAGCCCTGCTCAGACATCCCGGAAAGTTTCAAGTCACTGCGGTCGTCGATCCCATTGAAGACCGGCGCAGAGACACTTGCGCGGAATTTCATGTTCCCGCCGGTTACGCATCCCTCGAAGAACTGCTGGCGCATCAGGCGCCGGATCTCGTCATTGTGGCTTCTCCGACCGTCTACCATGCGCAAAACACAATCGAAGCTCTGGAACACGGCTGTCATGTCTTCTGCGACAAACCCGTGGCGATGACTCTCCAGGAGGCATGTCAAATGGATGAAACGGCACGGAGAAAAGGGCGGAAGCTGATGATCTTCCAGCCGCGCCGCCTGAATTCCGACACGGTTGCGGTCCGCAGCCTGCTGAAGTCGGGGATCCTCGGGAAAATCTATCAGCTCAAACTTTACGTCGGCAACTACTCGCGGAGAAACGACTGGCAGGCATTCCAAAAAAACGGCGGCGGAATGCTCCGCAACTATGGAGCGCATTATGTGGACCAGTTCATCTGCCTCGTGCATGAAAAACTCCGGCTTCTCACATGCACGACGGACCGCATCGCTTCTCTCGGCGACGCCGACGATGTGGTGAAGATGCTCCTGCGCTCCGAAAGCGGCATTCTGCTGGATCTCGACATCAACCAGGCTTCCGCGCTCCAGCCCTACCGCTGGTGCATCTACGGCAAATACGGCACCGCAATGGTCCGCGGCACCGCAAACGACTGGGAAATCCGCAGATATGACCCCGCGGAACTCAAACCGATCTCTGCAGATGAACGGATGGCGGCACAGGGGCGGGAGTATCCGAGTTCGGATATTCCTTTCAGAACGGAAACATTCCGTCCGGAAGCGCCCGCCTTCTGCCCGATCGACGGGCACCTTCTCAATTTTTATGACTGCATCAGAGGAAATGCCGAACCGCTCGTCCCGTTTTCTGAAACGCTGGAGCAGATGCGCATCATAGAGGAATGCATCCGGCTTCAAAGATAAATTGCCGGGCGGCACGACGGCGCGAACCGGAACATCAATCAGGAACAAGGCGAAAAACATGAATCTCGATTGGAATCATCTGGAAGTCAGAATCGTCTCTGCCGGGTACTCCCTGTGGGAGAGCGGCGTACCGTGTTCCAAAACATGGATCAGGCGCGTCATTCCCGATAACGACCTCTGGATTTTCGACACGGGGAAATGCTCCATGCAGATGGTCGGCGGAAAAACAAAACTGAACAAGGATTCCATCATATGGATGCGCCCCGGTCATATCTACAACGTCACGCAGGACCCCGATGATCCGATCGGGCACACCTACATCCACTTCGACCTGATCGACTCTCTCGGCAGCCATTTCTTCCCGACGCCGGAACAAATGCCGGAAACGCTCCACAGTTTCAATATCCCCCAATGGCGGCAGATGGGGCAGAATATCGTCCGCATCATGACTCTCGGCAACTCCATCGAACGCAATCCGCAGTGTTTCCCGCACGGATGCAGGAACGAAGATAAATTTGCCGTAGCCTCAGCCATGCTCAAGGCGCTTCTGATGTCGATTGACTTTTATAACATACTCAATATGAAAGAAGAGGAAAAAGCCGTCAACCACAGCGCCGCGACAGCGCTTCATGCCGCCATGTATATCGAGGAGACTTCCAATCATTTTCTCGAAGTCGGCAGACTTGCGAAAAAATTCGGCTTGAGCAGAAACCGGTTCACGAAAATCTTCACAGACTACTGGCAGATTTCCCCGCAGGAATATCTGATCAATTACAGGATCAGCCACGCGAAGAATCTGCTGGTGAACACGGCGCAGACCATCGGAGAGATCGCCGCGCGCCTGGGGTATTCCGATCACTATTTCTTCGCCCGTCAGTTCAAAACGAAAACAGGCTTTTCCCCGGGTGCTTTCCGCAAGGAACGCAGCAAGGAAATCAACTCGGATTAATCAGATACAACGATATCTCAAAACAGGAGGTCAGGATCATGAGAAGTAAGAACAATCCAACAATTGAACAATCTAACAATTCAACAACTCAACATCTGAATAAACGTTCCCCCATTCCTTCTTACTTCAAAATTC
>DXVA01000205.1:0-917 GCA_019408975.1 Lentisphaeria bacterium
GTGCTGTTCACGGACGGCGCGAACAATGTGAATGCGAAGATCACTCCGCGCCAGGCGGCGAAACTGGCGAATACGTTCGACATTACGCTTTATACCGTCGGCATCGGTTCGCGGAATTCCGTCATGAAGCTGGGCTCCATGTTCGGAAGCTCTTTCCAGAGAGTCGAAGGCAGTTTCGATGAAAAACTCCTGCAGGAGATGGCGGATACCACCGGCGGAGTGTATTACAAAGCCGCCGACGGCGAGTCGATGGCGAAAGCGATGGCGCAGATCGACCAGATCGAAAAGACCAGCGTCGAGCAGAACATCATCGTGAACTGGAAAGAGTTCTATCCGCTGTTCTGCTGGCTTGCGATTGCGTTTCTGCTCATCGGGTTCGCATATGAACATGCCCTGCGGGTGTCGGTGCCTTGAAGACCTGCACAGGTTTTCAGGGTGAACCGGGTAAAATGAACTCACGATACAGGGCATACGGGGTATCGGGAATGCGGGAACAATGTCGAAAGCCCCAGGTTGTATGGTGCAGGTCGCTGACCTGCTGCGATCCAACTGCATAAGTTGGTCGCCGCAGGCGAAATCTCTCCGGCGGCGGTTCCAACCGCTCAAGGACGAGAAGCGAAGCTTCGAGAGCCGCCGGAAACGCGTGATCACAGGAACCGCTCCGGGATGAGATTTCGCGCTATGCACGATAAGGGCAGAACTCTTGGCTCGAAAAGAATGCTCACACTTTCTTCCGTATCAACGCCGACCTGAAAAATCGGACTATTGAACTCAACTAAAAAAACCTCCTCCGGACAGTCTGCCCGGAGGAGGTTTTTCTTTGCGGTGAAGATCAGTATTTCTTATCCGCGTAATCGACCCAGCCGCCCGCCTTGACGAGTTCAAGATCAAACTGCCCGACCGTAAACGGATAGACT
>DXVA01000205.1:927-1677 GCA_019408975.1 Lentisphaeria bacterium
GTTGGAGATCGTGAATGTGAACTTTTCCATATCCGTAGTACATGTCGCATCGGTTCCGGCGAAGTTCTTGAACATGTCGTCGATCACGGCGGCGTCCATCTGAACAGCCATCAGTCCGCAGTTGAACATGTTCTGGCGGAAAATGCGCGCGAAATTTTCGGCGATCACCAGATTGATGTCGTTGCATTCGAGAACCCACGGCGCATGTTCGCGGGAGGAGCCGCAGCCGAAGTTGGCGCGCGTGATGATGACGCTTTTCCCGGCGATGTCCTTTTTCGGGTCGAAGCCGGGGAGCGAAAGGTCTTCCAGACAGTACGGCTTGAGCGCCGCTTTGGTCAGCTCCGTCAGATACTTTGCGGGGATGATTTCGTCGGTATTGATGTCCGAACGGTCAAGAAACAGTATTTTTCCACTGAAGTTTTTCATTGTTCTGCAATCCTTTCTCAGCCTTTGAACAGCGGTGAATTTGTGATGACTCCGGCAATGGCGGTCGCGGCGGCGGTCGCGGGGCTCATCAGGTGGACCATTCCGCCTTTGCCCATGCGCCCGTTGAAATTGCGGTTCGTCGTGGACGCGCAGGATTCGCCTTTCGCAAGCACGCCGTTGCTCATGCCGAGACATGCGCCGCAGGTCGGGTTCGTCACGCAGAATCCGGCTTCCATGAAAATCTTGATCAGTCCTTCGTCAAGCGCCTGCGCGTAAATCTTCGGGGTCGCCGGAGAGACGATCGCGCGGACGTTCGGACTGATT
>DXVA01000205.1:1687-7847 GCA_019408975.1 Lentisphaeria bacterium
ATGCGGAGGTCCTCGATGCGGCCGTTGGTGCAGGAGCCGATGTAAATCTGATTGACCGGAGTGCCTTCCATTTCACGGACGGTCTTCACCTGATCGGGCTTGTAGTTGAATGTGACCATCGGTTCGAGCGCGGAGGCGTCGAAAGTGATGTCCTTGACGTATTCCGCATCGGCGTCGGGGAGCCACTTTGCGTATTCCCTGAGGGCATCTTCTTTGCTTTTGAACTCGTCCTTGATGAAGGGCCAGAGATATTCCACGGTTGTCATGTCGGGATAGCAGATTCCGCAGGTTGCGCCGGCTTCGATTGCCATGTTGCAGAGCGTCATGCGCGCCTCCATGGACATTCCCTCAATGACCGGGCCCGCAAATTCGATGACTTTGTCGGTGGCGCCGTTGACCGTGAGCATCTTGATGATCGCAAGAATCAGGTCTTTGGAATAGACGCCGTCGCGCAGCTTGCCTGTGACCGTGATGCGGATCGTGTCGGGCGAACGCATGGTGCAGACGCCTTTCAGAATGCCGACTTCAAGGTCCGTGGAGCCGACGCCCGCGGCAAACGCGCAGAATGCACCGTGGGTGCAGGTGTGGGAGTCGCCCATGATGACCGTGAATCCGGGGCGGACGAAACCTTTTTCCGGGAAGATCGCATGGCAGACGCCGTTTGCGCCGATGTCGAAGAAGTCCTTGATTCCGTGGCGTTTCGCCCAGTCGCGGAGGGTCTTGCCCTGCTCGGCAGTCTTGGAGTCCTTGGCGGGGGTTACATGGTCGATGACCGCTTTGATCTTGGAAGCGTCGAAGACTCTGTCCTTGCCCTTTGCCACAAGGTCGTTGATGGCGATCGGGGTGGTTATTTCATGACAGAACACTCTGTCGAGAGAGAGCACGGAGACACCTTCTGCGGGTGTGTCGATCAAATGTGCCGCGAAAATTTTCTGAGCCGTTGTTTTTCCCATGAGTTGTAACTCCTGTTATGTTAAAAGAATAGGGTATAATATATATCCTCCGCCACGGAAAACAATCCCGGAAGCCGCGGACGGCGGATTAAAATAATGAATTCCGCTGTCCACATTTCCTGCATATCCGGGCTGAAAAAGCGAAATGCGCATGTTCTTCTCGTTAAATATATTGAAAAATCGCTATTTTATTTAATGGCAACACTGCCTCATACTCTGAATGGATTGCTCCAAGCCATTCTGCCGGAGGCGTCGCGGAGCTGGCAGCGGACAGCTCCGGTCTGGAATACAGGATGATTCTTGAGCCAGCGTTTGATTTCCTGAAAAGTTCGATGTGATTTTCAGTCTTGAATATGCATCAGGCTTTTTCCATGTCGGTTGAACCGGACTTTGAGGTTGTTTTCCGTATTGATTTCTATTTCCATTGTCTGGAACGGGGCTTCGGCGAGGGCGGGGGCGGTCAGGAAATGAACTCCGTGATATTCCACCGCCGGTACGCCTTCATGCTGGTGTCCGGAGACCGATAAAACATAATGGCAGTTTTCCATGCAACGGATGATCTCCTGTGCGTTTTCATAACGGTACCGCGCCTTGTCCTGAACCGGAGGATACAACGGAACATGCTGAAGCGCAATCAGTTGTCCACTGAAGCCTTTTGCCGCATCCTGCATCTTTTTCAGCCCCGCCGGAGTACGTATCGCATTATAGCCGGCAGTCTCCGGGTCATCGGGAAAGGGGACTAGCCGGAATCCTTTCAGGTCGATCGGTTCCGGTGTTCTTTTCAGATATCTGTAAAATCTCTCCGGAGTGGGATCGTGATTGCCCGGAACAAGGATGACGGGAAAACGGATGCTTCTGAAAAGGTCATCCAGTTCTCCAAGAAGCGTTGCCGCTTCCGGATCGTACGGATCGTTCAGGCAGTCTCCGGCGATCAGAACGAGGTCCGGATTGCGCGTTTCATAAAAATCGAATGCTTCCTGAAGCAGCTGCAGAGTCAGTTCGCCGCGCCTGGACGGTATTTGCGCATTGGGGGTGCGCGCATAATGCAGGTCCGCAATGACCGCACAACGCAGAGATGTGGTGTTTGAGTTCATGGGATTCTTTCAGAATGTGGCGCTCTCGCGGACGCCGATGTTTTTCAGGTGGGAGACATCGTTCCAGCAGCAGAGCTGCCAGAGACCGTCCCGCTTGCAGAAACGGCTGTAAGATACATTGCTGATCAGAGGGAGGAGAGAGGTTTTCGCGACGCATCCCACAACGTGTTTGAAGATGGAACGCATGACTCCTCCGTGCGTAACCAGCAGGATTTTCTGATCCGGGTGCTTCCCCGCCAATGACTCCAGACAGTCTGCGATGCGCTTGTCGAATTCTCTGTGCGACTCTCCTCCGGGCACGGGCACATCGCCGCTTTCATATTTGAAACAGTTCATGATCTCCGGATATTCTTCCCAGAGTTCTTTGCAGGGACGGTTTTCCAGTTCGCCGAGATGCCATTCGCGGAGTTCGCGCACCGGGATCACATCCATGTTCAGTTCTGCCGCAATGATTTCCGCCGTTTTCCTTGCCCGCTGCAAGTCGCTGGAATAGAGAAAATCGAAATGTTCTCCTGCGAGACGCCTTGCAGCGGCTTCCGCCTGCGCCAGACCGGTTTCGTCCAGTCTGCTGTCGAAATGCCCTTGCAGGCGCCCTTCAATATTTTCCGCCGTCTGTCCGTGTCGAATGAGTGTGAATTCTGTTGTCGCCATAATTGTTCAATCTCTTGCTTTGAGTTTTCAGCTGAAATATTACAAATAGCATCGTTTCGCCGGATTGAAAGCGCAGTTTGCTTTTTTGCCGTATTTTTGTATGCGGCTGCAACATACGGCAAAAGCGGAACGTGCCCGAATCCGCACTGCCGAATGCGCTCCGGCAGACGATTCCGGGACTCCGTTTCAATCCGGCGCCTGTTTCCTCCGGGCATGGGCAGGAGGTTCCGCTGCGAAAAAAATCTTTTTTTTCACGACAGGGTCTTGATATTTTTCTGAAACCTCGTATAATATTATATTAAGTAATACTGGAGTTGTTATGAACAGCCTGCTGAAATATAATCGTGCGAGACTGCATGTCCTGGACCGGATTGCCGCTTTGCAGCTGCAGCCGGGCGATCTGCTGCCGACACAGCAGGAATTGCTGGCTGGCGGCGGTTTCAGCCTGATCTGCCTGAAACGGGCTCTGGCTGAACTGGAATCCGAAGGGGTGGTTTCCAAAGGGCAGGGGCGCAGGGCGTGCCTGCTCAAGAGACTGGAGCGGAATGATTTTTCCGGTTTTGTGGTTTTTCTCTGTCTTTACCGTTATACACCGGCAATTCCGAGTGACGTGTATATCATGCGCGATGAGTTTGCACGGCGCGGCATCGAATTGCGGATTGAAGCTGTAAAACGTCCGGACGTCGATCTTTCCGGCATCTGCCGCGGGGCGCTCGGCATGATGGTCATGGGGTGGATTACGCAGGAGTGGCTGGATTATCTGCGTATTTACAAACTGCCGCTGCTGGCTGTGGGGTCCAATCCTTTTCCGGGGGAACTGGCAGGGGTGGGATTGGACTGGTATGCCGCCACGACTCAAGTCTGCCGGATGCTGCGTGAATGCCGATGTTCCCGTATTGCGCTGGTCAACGGCGCGAAACGCTACCTGCCGGCACGCGAGATCGAACGCGCTGTGAAGGACGATGCCCGCAGAGCCGGTTTGCGGAATCCGCCCGGGCTTCAGCTCTGGTGCGATTTTCAGGATGGCCTGCTTACCTACCGGAGCATCCGCAAGCTGTTTTCCCGGGCGGATGAGTTTGACGGCGTCGTGTTGGAGGAGGGCACATGGCCTGCCGCGCTGTTGATGGCGCGGGAACTGAACCTGCCTTCGCGAATCCGTTTCGGCACGATGCTGTCGGTCACTTCAATAGAGGGGGCTCACCTGCGCAATATTACTGTTGTTTCTTTTCCGCAGACTTTACCGAAAAAAGCTGTGGATTTCTTTTTGAACCGTTTGAAAAGCGGACGAACGGATGAGGTGGAGCAATTTCTGCTGAAACCGTTTCCGGCAAAACACTGAAAGGAGTTCTTTATGGAAAAATTTCTCCCGATGGAACAGGGAAACAGGAAAGAGGAAGCCGGAAAGGGAAAAAGAGTTTCCCCATCCCTTTCTTTTCCCGAAAACCCGTTCCGGCATTCTGCATTTTTCTCCCAGGCGTCTTGCGCCGGAGTTTCCGGCCTGCCGGCTCTTGTTTCCAGAAGGAAAATATGGGCGTTCACATTGATCGAGCTCCTTGTTGTGATAGCCATCATTGCGATTCTGGCAAGTATGCTGCTGCCCGCGCTGTCACAGGCGAGAATGCGCGCAAGAACTATTTCCTGCATCAACAATCTGGGTGGCATCGGCAAGATGTATTTTCTCTATTATGACGATTATAAAACGGCGCCCCCGACCAAAATGCAGTATAAGGCGGATGCAATGACCTGGGCTTCCATTCTGCAGCATTTATACGGCAGGCAGATCAGTTATGCCTCCGCTTATGCCAGAAACAATAAGATGTGCATTATGCGCGGCACTGTTTTCGGCTGCCCTGAATTGTCGAAGCTCAACCCCAACACCGACAATATCTCTCTTACAAGTTATATATACAGCACCGGTTGTTTCAATGCGAATCTCAACAAGGCGCCCTGGACTTTCCCGAAAACTGCGCCCGATTACATTCTGTGGAAGGTGAAAAACGTTTCACAGCAATTGCTGCTCGGAGATTCCAACAACAAAGGAACCATTACTACGGCATCGGGATGCATCACTTATGGCAATTCCGCCTGCCGCATTGATTTCCGCCATTCCGGTTTTACGACGAATTACCTGTTTATGGACGGTCATGCAGAATCGCGTTCGCGGAATAATTCCAGGCGTGGAATTACTTTAAATGGAGGCGAACTGGTGTTGCGATGAGAGTAGTTCTTTTATTCCTGTTTTCTATTCTGCTTGCCGATGCGGCGGAAGTGGTTCCCCGCGGACGCTACCGCATGGAATTCGAAGCACAGGCAACCGGCAGGCTTTATCCCGAGGATTGGAGTCTGATCGGTGTCAAGGCGGACTACCCCGAGGTTCGTCTGCGTTTCCGGAATGCCGCCGGGAAAGTGATTCCTGCGGGGCGCGTTTCCAACCGTTTTCGGATCTTCGATCCGGGAATCGTGTCCGGCTCCCTGGAATTTTATGCCCCGCCCGGAGCGGTGAAAGCGGAACTTGCCGGATACAGAGCGGAAATCAGGAAAACGCATCTTGTCCCTGTGACGGAAAAGGATTCGCTTCATATTCCGCTTCATCCGCATTGCCCGGCGATTCTTGCCCGTGTCCAGATTTCCCGTCTGCCGGACGGTTCCAGCCTTTATGACGCCGGGTCCGGGGTCGTCGACGGCGATCCGGTGCCGGTCGAGCCGGGACAGCAGCTGCGGCTGACAGTGGACGGTGCACGCAGTGACCGCCGGAGCGGTCTGGTGATCCGCACTGATTTTTACCTTGCAGACGGCAAAACTTTTCTGCGGCGCAATGTGGAACCGTTGAGAATTTCCGGCAGCCGCAAATGCTTCACCTACGACTTTACAGTGCCGCCGGAAGCCGACTGGCTGCGTATCTGGATGATGTGGGGAGTGGTTTATGATTATCGGATAGAGAAAATCAAATGAGGAGGAATTTCATGAAACTGTTACTGTCGGGATTTTTTGTCGCGGGGGCATTGCTGGCGGGAGCTGTTCCGCTGAAACTGACGCAGAACGGTGAGGCAGCCGCGCAGATCATAATCGACCGGAATGCGCCTCCGCCCGTGCATCTGGCGGCAAGGGAGCTTCAATCCGCCGTGAAGATGATTTCAGGAGCGAGGCTGCCGATCTTGAACGGTGCGGTCAACGGCAGGCATGTCCGCTTGCATCTCGGGACTCTGGATTCAGATTTGATGCGCCCGGTCCGTAAAAAATATCCGTCCGACGCGGAGAAACTGCAAGGCGGCGACGGGTATGCGGTGCGTCGTATCGGCAATCATTTGTATTTGTATGCTTCACAGCCGCGCGGTGTGCTCAACGGTGTGCATCGTCTGCTGATGCGCAATACCGATCTGATCTGGGTGCGCCCTTACCGCGAGCTTGCCGTTTTCACCGCGAATCCCGATCTGCTGCTGAAGGAAACCGATTATCTTGATG
>DXVA01000206.1:0-2402 GCA_019408975.1 Lentisphaeria bacterium
ATAAAACAGCGAGCCGCAGAATTCTCCGGTGCTGTCTTCGGAAAGCCCGATTGCGCCGAATGCCGTGACCGCGATTGCCGTCGCCCCGAAAAGCGGCCACATGGTCTGCCCGACGACTTCACGCGCAGCCTTGATTTTGTCTTCTCCCTGCCGGATGCGGATCATCATGCCTTCCGTAATGACGATTGCATTGTCCACCAGCATCCCGAGCGCGATGATCAGAGCCCCAAGTGAAACCCGCTGAAGCGCAATCTGGAAATAATTCATGACGAACAGTGTCCCGCAGATCGTCAGGAAAAGGACAAACCCGATCAGCAGCCCGCTTTTCAGCCCCATGAAAACCAGGAGAACCACGATCACGATCACCACGGCTTCGACAAGATTCTCGACAAAGCCTTTGACCGCTTCGGATACGGAGTCCGACTGCATGGAAATCGTATGGAGTTTCATTTCCGCGGGAAACATCGGCTCCAGTTCCTTGAGTTTCCTCTGAATTGATTCGCCCATGGTTACGACATTGCCGCCGCTGACCGTGGAAATACCGATGCCGACAGCCGGTTCGCCATTGAAAAAAAGCATTTCCGAGGGCGGCTCTTTCTTCGTCAAAGTCACGGTTGCAATGTCTCCGAGCGTAATCAGGCGGTCCGTACTGCGCGTGATCACAATATTCCGGATCGCCTCGGGAGTAATGCTTCCGGCATCCATTTTGATCGGCAGCCATTCTCCGCCGATGCCGACCCATCCCTCGTTCGTGACGAGATTGCGTTCTTTCAGAATCTTGTAGATATCCTCCGGCGCAATTCCGAGCGTTCCCATCTTTTCCCGGTGAAGCGTCACATACAACGCCTCCGGAAGCACCCCGAACAACTCGATTTTCTTGACGTCCTGCGCAAAAAGAAGCTGTTTCTGGAGATATTTCGCAAACTCATGCAGCTGAACATTCGTCGCACCTTTCCCGGTCAGGGCGTAGAATGCGCCGTAGACATCGCCGTAATCATCAATGACCCGCGGCATGGAGGCGCCGGGAGGGAGAGATGTATAGGAATCGGCAATCTTGTTGCGAAGCTCATCCCAGACCTGCGGAAGTGAATCCTTGTTGTATTTGTCCAGCATCTCCGCACGCACGATGGAAAGCCCGTAGGAGGATTTGGATTGAATCTCCTTGAGCTGCCCCATCTGCTGGACCGCTTCCTCTATCTGCGAAGTCACCTCCTGCGCAGTCTCGCGCGGCGACGCCCCCGGATATGAGGTAATGATCTGCGCCTCCTTGATCGTAAATTCAGGATCTTCAAGGCGCGGCAGCTTATAATAGGCAATAATGCCCGCAATCATCACCATGACCGTGAACGTCCAGGTAAGAAGCGGCTTCCGGATCGACCATTCTGCAATGTTCATTCTGATGTCCCCCTGCTTTCCGGATTACTGTCCGATGGTTTTTCTGCTGCCGACCTCAGGCAGTTCCCTGACCTTGACGCCGTCATGGAGCACCATCACGCCGGATGCCGCGATCACGTCGCCGGGTTTCAACTGTTCCGAGGTGATGCTGACATTGGAGCCATATGCGGTTCCAAGCGCAACCTGAACGGGGCGCACCATATTGTCTTTGCCGATCAGCCAGACATAACTTTTGCCGTCTTTCGTAAAAATGGAACAGAAAGGAATATCGAACATCGCCGCATTGCGTTCCGTTTCTGTTTTATGCTGGAGATCAGGCACATAAACCGCCATCGTCATCCCCGGAAACAAACGGATATCCTTCGGCTTGCTGATGCGGAACGTAACGCGGAAAGTCTGGGTTACGGGGTCCGCCTCCGTGGAGGTTTCCTTCAGCGAAAGTCTGAATTTTTTCCCCGGCAGAGCGGGAATCATTCCATAAAAACCGCCGTTTTCATCCGCAAGCCTGTTCACCTCATTGATATCGTTGGAAATACTCGCGGAAAAATCTTTTTCCGGGACATCAATCGAAACCTGAAGCGCGCTCAGGTTCTGAAGCCGGATCAGGGTATCCTTCGCCTTGACATGCTGATAGTTATCCGCATAGGTATTGGATGTAATCCCGCTGAACGGGGCATAAATTTCGGAATTCTGCAAGTCGTCTCTGGCATTGCGGACAGCCGCCTCGCTTATATCCAGGTCACGCTTTTTCTTTTCATACTCGGTCGCGGCGACGACGTTTTTGCTGTAAAGCAGTTTATAGCGTTCATAATCCTTGAGCGCCTCTTTATACTTCGCCTCGGCGGAATCCAGTGTCGCTTGAAAAGCAACCGGGTCAAGTTTCGCAAGCAGATCGCCTTTCCGGAATACTTTTCCGGGACCGGCGTTGAATTTGATCAATTGTCCGTCCACGCGGAAAGAAAGATTGACTTGTTCTTCCGGCTGGATGATGCCGGGAAACATGCGGT
>DXVA01000206.1:2412-7840 GCA_019408975.1 Lentisphaeria bacterium
GTATAAAAACGAACAGACAGTATCTTGGTTTCAGGCCCGGAAATATTTTCCGTTTTTCCGCACCCTGCAAAAAATCCGAACAGAAGAACTGTTCCCGTCGACAATATGATTTTCTGAAAACTCATTTTCTTATCCCCCTCAAGAATTAAGTTCTGTATCTCTGATAAAACAATACCTGCCGGAAAGAGAAAGTCAAGAAAAAAAAGAAAAAAACTTTTTGCGGAAGAAAACCGCAGCCTGAACAACCTGGAAATTGCGGGGCAGATATATCGTTGTTCCATAATGAAGGAACCCAATCCGCCCGGTTCATGATAACCCGTGACTGGCTATTTTTCCGCAGTCATGAACTCCACAATCTGCACTGTATCACCCAATCCGCGAGGATGATGTCCCCAGGAGGGGCGCCTTACAATCTGGATCGAACCACCGTGTTTCCGAAAGCGTTCGGCAAAAAACTCACAGTTGTCAGACGGCGGCACAACGAGATTATCCGCACCGTAAATCAGCAGAACCGGAATTTTCGCCAGCTTTTATGAACTTATTTCACGTTTATTGCATGAAGATGATCAGTTTTCAATTAAACGGAAATCCGGCAGAATTTCTATCTGGAATGATTTACCGGGCGTTTTCCCCGCAAGGCGCGGTGTCGCTGTCCAAATTCCGGGAGACAATCCGGCAGTATCAAGAGTCAGTTTCCAGACGCCGGGAGTGTCAAGCGGGCAAGGAGGCAGTTTTACAGTCTGTCTGCCGTTCGACAATGTCAGTTCAAAAACCGGATGTTCCAGAGAAGCACAGTCTGCCTGTATTTCCAGCAGTAGTTTTTCTCCCGTCACCACATAGCTTGAAGCAACGTGACGTACTGTTGCCGACGGACCTTCCGACTCGACAGGGCAGTGGATTGATTCAATGAGATGATTTCCATCACTCAAAGATAATATTATTTCACGTTCTCCGCCGATAACAAAATCCAAGGTAAAAGCTTTCCCCGGTTCTGCTTTTTCCCGCACCAGTTCGTTGCCGGACGGCGTAAACACGGCAAGCGTCAATCCTGTTCCGGGCACAGCTCCGAGGACACCCGAAATGCGGTTTCTGCCGGAATAAAGAGAAGGGAGTCTCAGCAAAGCAATGTTTTTCGTTACTGTCCTGCCTGTAAAGTTCAGTTTACCCCAATGTTCACGTTCCGCAAATTGCGAACGGACACGTCCGAAACTGGTTGACTGCCGCCATGAGTGAAATTCACGGGCATAGTTGAAGTCCCATGTTGTACCTGCTCCCGGCATAGATTTCAATCCGATTGCATCCCATGGAACCAAAGCCTCTACCGCAGTCCCCCCGGAAGCATTGATCGGGGAACGCATCACCGTTCTGACCCCGGTATTTTTAACTGTTTTACCGTTGCACAGCAGCGTACGCTCTCCTTTAAGATTGATCAGCAGTTGCCAGAGAGCCTTACGTTCCGGTTCATACCAGAAAAATTGAAATGTATCATCTTCCCAAATGTCCGGACTGTCAGACTTATGTTTGCAACGGTAGCTGCCTTTCGGCTGCCAATGGTTGCCGTCCGCGGCAAACCACAGACCGTTGCGGTCATAAGCGACAAAACCTGCCGAATAACTGGGAGCAAATTTCGAGAATTCTTCCGCAGTGCTGCAACGGGCTTTGATGCGGTTTTCCTGATCAAGAACATAAGGAATTGCGCCCGTAGTAACATATGAACTTTCCTCATGCCGCCCGTCAAGCACCATAGTTTCCCCGAGACGGACAGCCAGAGTGCCGCTCACGGCTTCAGCCGCTTTCAATTCTTTGAACAGAACAGCCTTCAGTTTTGGAGCGCCGGGTGCCGCCGGGAATTGAATATCTCCATTTTTTGCCTCATAAACTGCACGGAGAAGCTTGATACGGCGAAGGTCCAGCTCATGCGAGGAAATCCCAAGTTGCCAGTCCCGATAGTGGGGTCCTGTAACCGGAATATCAGCGGTAACTTCATGTAAAACTTTCTCCAGACGGTCGGCACGAAGTCTTTGCCCGCCGGTCCGCAGTCTGGATATCTCCTTTTTAAGCAGACTCGCAACAGCAAGATCAAGGCGTCCGGCATGAAGGCGTTCAAACTCCCACGTTGAAATGATCCCCTGCGGCGTGACTATGAGATAACGCCAATATAATTTCGCGGGGACATCAAGCCACTGGTCTGCCCACTGGTGATGAAATCCGGAATTGAGTCGAAGCTGAAGAAAACCGAAACTCATACGATGCAGATCAAAATTGAAACTTCCGACCTTCGCTCCAACTTTGCGGGCGTCGGAAAGCGCATGTTCCGTCCAACTGTTGTACTGGCGGAACAAGATGCCGTCACGATGTCCCCGGTCAAGTTCCAGAGCTCGATTATAACCGATCTGATTATCAATGATCAACGCCGATTGAGGGCAAAGTTTCTTCAGTACCGGCAGGAACTGGTTGTAACCGGCTTCCTTTCCTGCTGAATTTGAAAGTTCTTCTTCCGTGGCAATTAAAAGCAATGGCCACTTCTCACATTTTGCCGTATTGAGAAGCTGCTGCAGAATTGATTCAAAAATGATCGGAGCATCCGCATGAAATTTTACAGCAGGGGCTCCATCCTCGCCTCTGACCGGTCTCTTGTCGCCTTTGGCGCGGCGGATTGCAACAGTATTGGCATACCATGTCAGGTGGCGTACTTCAAGCACAAGAAAACCATCTGCCCCGGACTCCTTCATAGCACGGGCAAAAGCAGACAATTCACTGAAATCCGCCTTGCCCGCAGCATTATATTCCGGATAAATATGATAAAGAGTCGCTGAATTAATCCTGCGCGAGACGCTGAAACGAAAATAATATCCGATATTCTTGCGAGTCCATCCGGGAAATGCAAAGTTACGGTAACATCCGGCGCTGTTTTCCCGGTAAAAATGCCCCGGCACATAAAAACCGGCGGATTCCGCCAATTTCGGCAACTGAAACGGCAGCACCTGTAATTCAACAGGTAATTTTACCATTCCAAATACAATCTCTCCTGAATAGAGACCGGCAGGCGTGTCATCTGGAATTTTCAACTGATAAATCAGCGGGACAATTTCGCCTGAACGCATTGTTGCCGTATCCGGCGCGACAAGCATCCATGCCGAAAGTTTATTTTCCGGATTGCATCCCGGGCTGACCGCTTCCAGAAGCTGGATGTTCTCAGCCGGAAGCACCTTGTTTTTTCCCTTCAGAGCCGAGAAACTCAATGCGCCGCCTTTCCAATTTTGAGGCAGCACAAGCATAAGTGCAGCAGAGTAAAGATCTCCGGGAGTCCCTGTTAAACGCAAGATATTGCCGCGCCATGCGGGAATCCGGTAGTCTGCATTGATGCGAAGCTGGAAGTCAACGGGATAAAGCAGGGGTGTTTTCCCGGCAGGGGGAACAGGAATGACAATACGGTTGCGTGTAAAATTTCCCGCATCAGTCTGCTGGTCAGGAAATGCACTCCCGAAAACCATTGCGGCAACAAGACTGAAAAGTATGGCAAGATAGAATTTCATTATATTTCCCCTTTTTTATTTTTTCAGATCACTGCGGTAAAGCAAGGGGGTCGAAGCAGGTACGACAGGCGTATCCATGACTGAAAATCCGGCAGTCAGAATATTACTCCGTCTGTTATGGCGATAACGGACATCAGACCAGCTGTTATATTTGATGTTACACGCTCCTTTGGTATCAATGTAAAGCAGCGTCGCTGAAGGCTTGAGAACCCGGTCCAGTTTGGTGATTTCCGGACAATCCCATGTCAGTTCACCGACCAGATAGTAATTAGGGCTGTAACTGAACGCATACTGCGGCCACGCTCCTTCCTGAATATATTTCGGACAGCAAAGAACAGTTTTCACATAATAGGCATCAGTAAAATCTTTCTGCCGCAATCTCAGATATTCAGCAATTGCCCAATGCCAGAAATAATTGCCGCCGTCCTTTCTCTGGACCGATGGCAACAGCCAGTTGGCATTGTCGTTTGCATACATGGAAACCCCAAGTCCGATTTGCCTGAGATTACTGGTACATTTCACTTTCTGCGCCATATCGCGTGCCTTATTCAAAGCAGGCAACAGCATCGCTGCCAGAATCGCGATAATTGCAATCACAATGAGCAATTCGATTAATGTAAAATTCACCATTCCTCTGCATGAACAATGGTCCATACACCTTTTCTTATTCATTACCAACCTCCGTTCTTTGTTGAATTCCGTATAATTAATTCGGGTGTAACCGTTGCAAAGCATCCTTTCATTTCCCTTTCCGGGTGCGTAATCTTTTCCAGCAGCAGGTCGACAACCATTTTAGATTGAAGCGCATAATCTTCATCTATCGTCGTCAACGCCGGAATTGCGTATTTCGAGAAATCCTCATTATCGTAGCCGACAACCCTGATATCACGCGGACACTGTTTGCCAAACTCTTGCAGGGACTGAAGAAAGGCATGGCAAAGCAGATCATTAAAACCGACAATCCCGTCTATTTTTTCTGGAATGACATGATTCTTCACAAATATTGAAATATTTCTTCCCTGCTGCCTCCTGTCATCATCCAGATCCTTCACATGGAAAATATGGAGCTCATCCGCGGAATATCCCAGCTCTTTCATCATCTGCCGATATCCGCTTTCCTGCTGAATCACAGTCTGCCAGGATTTTTCTCCCCGTACGAAAGCAATCCTTTCCGCTCCCTGTTCATGAAGGTGCTTTACCGCCTGCAACATTGATGCGGCACGGTCAATATTGATATAAGAAGCATCCGGATGATTCGGTCTGTCGATAAAGACAATCTTCCCGAGGGCATCGGAAAAAAGTTTCCGGAATTTTCTTTCCGTTCCCGGATAATCATGGGAAATACAGATCACGCCGTCCACACCGTACTGCATGAATATATCATAGTTGCTGCGCAGGTTTTCGACGGAATCATGCACTTCGCCAATCATGCAGCGATATCCCCGCAGAGTCGCTTCTTTTTCAATCCCCTCAAGAATGCGGAACCGCGGAATTGATGCCTGACTGTCGATCAGAATACCAATGACCTTACTGGCACGCCCGGCAAGAGTTTTGGCATTGATGTTCGGCTGATAGTTCATTGCTTTTGCAGTTCTGCGGATCTTTGCCGCCATCTTCTCACCAACCCGGACCGTACCGTTCGGACTTGCGGAAAGCGCCGCCGCCACAGTCACTTTGGAAACCCCAAGTTTCTGCGCAATGTCAATCAGTCTTGTCTTTTTCGGCAATGCAGTCATATCGCTCTTTCTTAATTTACCGGTTAATCACTTCTTAATTATAAGCTTTTTCCTGATTTTGTCAAGAGAAAAAAATTAAAAATTCTATTTTTTTATCAAAAATGCCGATTGTAAAAGTAAACGCACGTCCTTTTTCAAGGCAGCGTGCATTAAGTA
>DXVA01000207.1:0-4818 GCA_019408975.1 Lentisphaeria bacterium
GTCATCGGGCATGATGTCATAAATCCCGAAACGGTTGAGTCCCAGCTGAGCGCCCCACGGCTGAATCTTTTTCTTCGGATGCAGCGAACCGTCCCTGCCCAGAATATAGCGCGCGCCGACGGCGGCGGAAACCGTGTTCATCCGGATTTGCGATAAGGAATCCCGGTCGTTCTCTATGAGGCGGACCAGCTGTGTCCGCGGCGTATGATTCAGCCCGTAGAGGAACTGTATCGCAATGGCGCATTGAACAAGGAGAAGCGCGGGAAATGCATACCGCACTGCTTTCCGGGAAAAGCCCTGATGCCAGAACAATGCCGCGAGCAGGCAGAAAAACGGCAGTACCGGGACAAGGTAACGTGGATAGGTGTAACGGACCACCTGGCAGAAAAAGAGGTGAATGGAAAATATCGTCAGCAGAGTGAAGATCAGCAGCGGCAGTATCGTTTTGTTCTCTTTGAGGGCAGACGGTTTTCTGATGAACAGCAGAATCGAGAGGAGGAAAAACGCGAGGAGCGGCCAGTCGAGAGCCGTCCCGATATCCTGAAACTGGAGCAGAAAGAGCCGGCAGTGCCCCGCAACGGTGTCGGCTGCCATGGCATACGAGGCATCGGAACCGCTTCCGGTGATCCATTTGAAATGCGGCAGAAAGGTCTCTTTTCCGATCAGCAGGTAGATGGATGCGGCAGCAGCCAGGAATCCGGCGAGCCACAGGAGAAACGGCAGGAACGCCGGCATGACTTTCCTGCAGCGCAGGAATTTCCAGACTGCGAATGCCGCGGCGGGAAGCAGGTATGCCGCATAAAGCTGATCCTTGGTGCAGAATGCGCAGCCGATCAGAACGCCTGCCAGCAGAGAAAGCGGGAGATAGATTTTTTTCCGCCCTGCGAAATATTCCGCGTAAGACGCGCAGGTTATGGAGGCAAAGAACCAGAACGCGCACGGCATGTCCATGTTGGTTGTCTGCGAATAGAAAAGGGAGAGAGGCAGCAGAAGAAAAGAGAGTGCCGCGCCGATGGCGGGGAGCAGGGGGAGCAGAAGAATTTTCAGTGCGAAAAAGAGAATCAGGAATGCAGTCAGGAGTTCCTGCGACGCCGTGATCCAGCGCATTGTTTCCATGCGTGCGGAACGGTGTTCCAGAATTTGCGCGGGCGTCATGCCTTTTTCCGCGATGCGGGGCGTCAGCCAGTCGACGGCGAGATATTGCAGCGGCGGATATTTGAATGTTTCCTTTGCCATCATGGCGCGCGCATTGAGAGACGTATCGGGAGAGATGCCGTCTGTTTCCGGCGGCATGGTGTGCGGCAGTTCCCATGCAATCGTGAAGATGTGCAGCAGGAACCAGACTAGAAAGATAATGATGCCGCCATAAAGATACGGATGTTTTTCCATTTTTGCCGGAATAGATTGTTCCCGCATGATCAAGTTCACTCCTGTTTTCCGCATAGATTACAGCTGATTGCCGGAAAAATCAAGTTTGCAGTGCGATTTCCATTGTTCTTTTTCCGGAAGCCTTCAAGTTTGACATTTCTGCCGGAACTCCGCAATCAGGCGAATAGGGACTCTCGCTTTTCTGTTTTTTTGTCTTTCGGGTGTTGTGGGTGGCGCCAAAGCTGACAAAGCCGCTGCTGAAACGGGAAAGGAACGGAAACCGGGAAAAACTTTGAGTTTTCTTTGCTCCGTCCCCTTGACAAATTCCCGGTTTCCGCTTATAATATAGACAGAACTAATACGTATAAGGTGTTTCAGGCACGGGAGCATGGCGTGAGTATTACAATGGAAGAGCTGGCTGCTTTGGCAAATGTTTCGCAGGGAGCCGTTTCGCTGGTCTTGAACGGCAAAGCGCAGGGGCAGATCTCCAAGGCGAAGCAGGAGAAGATTCTGGCGCTTGCCGAGAAATACCGTTACCGCGTGAACATGGCGGCGAAGAGCCTGCGTAATAAAAGGCAGTATGCGGTGGGCGTCATCATGCCCTGCCATGTGAATTTTTTCTATGCGACGATGGTTGCCCTGCTTCAGATGAAGCTTGCGGAACGCGGCTATATGGCGTTGTTTTCTTTCTGGCAGAGCAAGGATGACGTCGAAAAGGCGTATGATTCCGTTTATGAGCGAAAGGTGGACGGGATTATTTCATGGGATGTGTGCGAGCGTATGCTTCAGGAACGAATCCCGACTGTCTTTTACAACCGGGAGATCGAAGGTTATGACGGTGTCCGCTATGATTTTGCCCGGGCATACCGTGGATTGTTTGAATATTTGTGGTCGCTGGGGCATCGGAGAATCGGTTATGCCGGTGTCGCCGGTGATTTGCGGCAGGGATACCTGAAAAAATTTCTTCAGGAACATGGCGTCAGATTGAGGAAAGAGTGGTGTTTTGATCTGTTGGATTTCATGGAGAGCGGCAATACGGTTGTTGAGTGTTTCCTTGCGATGAAGGAGCATCCGACGGCGTTGATTACGACCAACGATGAAACGGCAAGAGGCGTGATTCTTGCGGGAATCAGGAGGGGAATGCGCCTGCCGGAGGAACTTTCGGTGGTCGGATTCATGAACCTGCCGGAGGCGAAAATGATGACTCCGGCTCTGACGACTTTTGACAGCCGGAATGAATTGCTTGCGGATTGCCTGG
The DNA here is from genome assembly GCA_019408975.1 of Lentisphaeria bacterium. Classification (GTDB taxonomy): domain Bacteria; phylum Verrucomicrobiota; class Lentisphaeria; order Victivallales; family UBA1829; genus UBA11452. The sequence goes on from DXVA01000207.1 coordinate 2,627, forward strand.
TGAATCGGATTCTGAGACGGATCGAAAAGCCGGACCTGCCGCCGGAACAGTCGCTGATCCTGCCGGAACTGATCCTGCGGGATTCCTGCTGCGCAGCGGGAGGAGAAGGAATATGAAATTTTCAGGAAGGAGAATATGATGGAAAAAGAAGACGTGGAATCAGGGAATTCCGTAAGGATCGGTTCATTCAGCCGGCAGCATGGGCGGGGCGGACTTTGTGCATCGTCGGGGAGAAGAAACGGAAAATTCACTCTTATCGAGTTGCTCATCGTGATTTCGATCATCGCAGTTCTTGCATCCATGCTTTTGCCGGCATTGGGAAAGGCACGCGAAAAGGCGCGGACGATTTCGTGTCTGGGGAACTTGCGACAGGTTGTGCGCGGAACGGTGATTTACTGCGGTGACTTCAATGAATGGCTGCCGGAGAATTATGCGGGGAAGGATTCTGAAGGCAATTACCGCTACTATGTGGATTACATCAGTCTGTATGTCACGGGGAAGGAGTCGCGGAAAAGCAACAAGATTTATGAAAAGGTGTGGTGGTGCCCCGAGATTCTTCAGTTGACGTCCCGAATCGTTCAGGATGCCGCGTGGAAGAGCTACCCGTTCAAAAATGATCTTGCATACGGTATGTCCCTGGCTCTTTACAGCAGATATGAGTGGTATAAGGACGAAAACGGTTTGCATGCCGTTCAGCATAAACTGAATCTGTTGAAAGGGAGTCTTTCGCGGAGGGTCATGTTTGCGGAAGCGCAGGGTGTGACCGGCAGTGATCCCGATCAGTGGAAAGTCGGGCATATGGCTGTTTTTAACGGGTATGTCAAGGGACGTCACGGCGGAAACCCCGCGGACAGGACCCGCGGAATTTCAAATACAGCCTATTGTGACGGAAGTGTGAGATCGGAGCCCGCATGGAAACTGGCTTCCGCTTCTGATAACAGGCTGCCGTGGGACCGGTGCAATACAGGCAATCAATAAATTACCGCGATGCAAGCATACGCCCTATCGGGGATTTTGCCTGCGGCGCCCTGCTTACGCAGCTGGAATACGGCTGGGCTGAGAGTCCTGCACGAAGCTGTTTTTGCGATGCAAAGCATCGCGGTTTAACCCAATTTTTTTTAATAAACGGAAAAAGGAGGACGAGGATGAAATATCTGGCATGCATGGCGGCATTCTGGATTCTGGCTGCCGGAGCGGAGGAAGTCACCGCTCCGTGGAGCGATGGATTTGAAACGGGGAAACTGAAGTCTTACTCCCATTGGAATTCCAGGGGAGTATCAATTGAAAAAATGGATGGCGGGCATATCCTGTCCGTAGGGAAACTGCCGGAGAATGCGAAAAGCAAACGTGCCGATATCGTCATGAAGCGGGTCCCCGTGAAGGATTCCGTCAAATACCGGCTTTCATTTCGCGCAAAGATCGACGGACCGGACACCGTTGAAGACAATCCGCAGCTGGAATATCTGTTCTATGAATATGATAAGGCGGCGAAAGGGAAACCTCTTTCCGGATGGCGCCTGGAGTTTTACGATAAAAACGGAAAAAGGATTGCCCGCTCTTTCTCGCTTTTCTGGAATGTTGTTTTCCGCGGTGCATGGAACCGGTATGAGGAGATTTTCTATCCGCCGCCGGGAGCGGTTGCTTTTTCCGTGATCTTCACGAACAATGCAAATCCTGACAATGTGATGCTGGTTGACGATCTCAAGCTGGAAACCGCCGAGGAAGGGACACTGAACATCAATCCGGAATTCAACTGCGGCAAATACAATTTTTCCGGCTACAATTATGTGAAGAACGTGAAGATCGTAGAATATGCAAAGGGGAAATTTGCGCTTGACAACAGGAACGGCTGGTGCATCATGGACCCTGTTCCGGTGACTCCGGGGGTGGAATATGAGATAAGTGCGACGATTCATTCACAGGAAAAGACCGGACGGCTGTATGTCTGGTGTTGCGACGGCAGATTGAAGAAAGTATCGCAGTTGAAACAGGTGCTTCGTGTGGCTCCTCCGAAAGAGGAGACGAAAACGATCCGCTTTATTGTGCCGGAGGGCATCTCTTATGTCCGCCTGGCTACAGGAAGCGGCGGAGTTTTCAAATCGGTCCGGATGAATCAGGTAAAAAAATAACAGGGGAGTAAGCAGAGATGAATTGGAGGAAATCTATTCTGGCAGGAGTGTGTTTGTGTGCGG